>JAYQGD010000130.1:0-7063 GCA_038140415.1 Rhodospirillaceae bacterium | reverse complement strand
GCTCAACGGCTGCCCGTCCCTCACCCTGAAGGAAACCACCGATCCGCTGAAGGGAACGCCGGTGGCCCATGTAGACGAAGGCTGCTTCGCCTGCGGTCATTGCGGCGAAGTGGCGCATGCGGCGCAGCTCTGTCCGTCCTTCTATAAAGCGGAGGCAGTACAGAACCCCGGCGCGATCCGGCGGATGATGTCCGGCCTTAACCGGAGCCTCCTCTCGATGATGGGAGGGTCCTGATCATGAGCGCGGATCGTCCGATTTGTGTGCTGATGGGCGCCCTCGGCGGGCAAGGCGGCGGCGTGCTCGCCGACTGGCTGGTGGAAGCGGCGGAACATGCCGGCTATCCCGCCCAAGCGACATCGACCCCCGGCGTGGCCCAACGCACCGGCGCGACCACTTATTATTATGAGCTGTTCCCGGAGAAAAATCCGTCCACCGATCCGGTGTTCACCCTGTTCCCCGCCACCGGCGATCTGGACATCATGGCGGCGCTGGAACCGACCGAGGCCGGCCGTGCGGTCGAGCGCGGCTTTGTCACCGCGACCACCACGGTGATCACCGGGCTGGAGCGGGTGTACTCGACGGCCGAGAAGATGCCGGCCGGCGACGGGCGGATCGAGACCGACCCGATGATGGACATGCTGGAGAATGTGTCGAAGGACCTGATCCGGCTGAACGTGAAGGAGCTTTCCGGCGGGACCGCCAGCCGCATCAACGCGGTAATGTTCGGCGCCATTGTCGGCAGCGGCATCCTGCCCCTCACCGAAGAAGACGGCAAAGCCGCTATCCGCCAAAGCGGCGTCGCGGTCGAGTCCAACCTCGCCGGCTTTGATCTCGGCGTGCAGGCGGCCCAGTCCGGCGGCTCCGCGCCGCTAAGCCAGGAGGGCAAGGTGTATCAGGAAGCGCCGGCTGACTTCGCTGACGCCGTCAACGCCTACCCCGAAGCCGTGCGGGAGATCATCGGCCACGGCGTCGCCCAATTGATCGATTATCAGGACGCGGCCTACGCCCGAATCTATCTTGACCGGGTGAGCGAGGTCGCCGCCATTGATAGCGATTCGTCTCACCGCCTGACGTTCGAGGCGGCCAAGCGCATCGCCAAGTGGATGAGCTTCGAAGACGTGGTCCGGGTCGCGCAACTGAAAACCCGGCCGGGCCGTCTCGCGCGCATCCGGGGTGAACTTGGTGTCGGCGATGATCTGCCGTTGAAACTCACCGATTATTTCAAGCCGGGCCGGGACGAGTTCGCCGGCATCCTGCCCCCTGCCCTCGGCTGGCTGGTGCCTAACACCAAAAAGCTCGCGCGGGGCAACGGCATGGCGCTCCATATCCCCACCGGCTCCGCCTTCGGGTTCATGCTGCTGAAAATACTGGCGGCGATGAAACCGCTGCGGCGCAAATCTGCTCAGTATCTGGAAGAGCAGGAAGCACTGACCGCCTGGATGGACGCCATCAAAAGGGCCGCTCCCGCCGACTATGACCTGGCCTGCCGTACGGCCGAGCTCTCCATCCTCGCCAGAGGATACGGCAATGTCCGCCGGGAAGGACTGGAGAAGCTCGCCGGCTTGTTCGCCGACTGGGAATCCCGCCTCGGCGCGGAGATCGACAAACTCTCGGCCGAAGTGGATCAACTGATCTTGCTGGCTCACGCCAATCCGGATGCGCCTCAAGCCCATTGAGGCACGTAATTCAACCAAGGACGTAGATATGAGTGATACGAAACATCTTTCCCCTTTGCAGTGCCGGGTGAACGGCCAGGACCGGAACAGTTTTATTCCGGACAATATGCTGCTGGTCGACTACCTGCGCGAGGAACTGGGCCTGACCGGCACCAAGATCGGCTGCGACGGCGGCGAATGCGGCTGCTGCACGGTGTTGATCGACGGCAAGCCGCAGCATGCGTGTCTGACCCTGGCGGCGGTCTGCAATAGCAAGGCAATCGAGACGGTTGAATCCCTGGAGGTTAAGGGGCGGCTCTCCGCCATCCAGCGGGGTTTCCACGAAAAACTGGGCGCCCAATGCGGGTTCTGCACGCCGGGCATGATCATGGCGGCCGAAGGCCTGCTCCGCGACAACCCGACCCCGACGGTGAATGAGATTAAAAAGGGCATGGGCTCGAACATCTGCCGCTGCACGGGTTATGTGAAAATCATCGAAGCGGTTCAGTCCGCCGCCGAAGAGATCAACGGCAACAAGGAGTTGGCGGCATGAACGAGATCAAACCCACCAAGTCCATCGGCGTTCCCCAGCCTCTGGTCGACGGCCCGGAGAAAGTCTCCGGCAAGGCGCTCTATTCCGCCGATTTTCTCCCTAACAATTGTCTGGTCGGCCGCATCTTCCGAAGCCCCGTCGCCCATGCCGAGATCATCAAGGTCGACACGACCGAAGCTGAGGCCCTGCCGGGCGTGCACGCCATCGTCACCGGCGATGACTGCGACGAGACCTACGGCGTGCTGCCCATCGCGCGGTTCGAATACCCGCTGGCAAGGGACAAGGTCCGCTATCGGGGAGAGCCAGTCGCCTGCGTCGCCGCCGTCGATGTCGAGACCGCGCAAAAGGCCCTCGACCTGATCAAGTTCGAGTACAAGGAACTGCCGGCCTACTTCACCTCCGCCGACGCCATGGCCGAGGGCGCGGTTGATTTGCACGAACACCGCCCCGGCAATATCGAGCGCGAAGTCGATTATGAAATCGGTGACGTGGATAAGGGCATGGCGGAGGCCGATCTGGTGATGGAGCAGGTTTATAACTGCCCGGAGATTTGCCAGGTCCAGACCGAGCCCCATGCGGCCATCGCCGAGTATGACGCGGAACGGAATTACATGACGGTTCGCGCCAGCACCCAGGTGCCCTTCTATGTCCACATCATGCTGGCCAAGACGCTAAAGATGGAAAAATCTCGCATCCGCATGATCAAGCCGCATATCGGCGGCGGCTTCGGCTGCCGGACCGAATGTTTGAACGTGGAATTGATCTGCGCCCTGGCCGCCCGCAAGGCTAAGGCCACCGTGCGCCTGGTCGTCAGCCGGGAAGAGACATTCATCACCCACAGGGGCCGGCCGGAAACCGACGTCCATATGAAGATCGGCGTGAAGAAGGACGGCACCATCACCGCGGTCGACTTCAAGGCGATCCAGCGGGGCGGCGGCTACAGCGGCTACGGCATTGTGACCATCCTCTATGCCGGCAGCCTGATCTACGGCATGTATGACTTCGAAGCCGCCCGCTACAAGGGCCTTCGCGTGCTCACCAACACCCCGCCGCCGGGCGCCATGCGCGGCCACGGCACCGTGGACGTGCGCTACGGGTTCGAAGCGCTGCTGGATGAAATCGCCAACAAGCTCGGCATGGATCCCATCGATCTTCGCCGCAAGAACCTGCTGCAAGCGCCGACCTATACCGCCAACGATCTGATGATCAATTCTTATGGCCTGCCGGAATGTCTGGATTGGGTGGAGAAAGCCTCCGACTGGAAAAAGAAGAAAGGCAAGCTGGGCCCCTATCGCGGCATCGGCGTCGCCGCGTCCCACTATCCGTCGGGCGCGTCCAAACCGGTGAACTGGACCGGCGAGCCGCATGCGACGGTGCATCTAAAGCTCGATTGGGACGCCTCGATCACGTTGCTGACCGGCGCGCCGGAAATCGGCCAAGGGTCCACCACCGTGATCACCCAATGCGTGGCGGAGGTCTTGGGCCTCGACATGTCCCGCATTCAATCGCTGACCAGCGATAGCAAGCTGACGCCGAAGGATAACGGGGCGTACTCGTCCCGGGTCACCTTCATGGTCGGCAATGCGGCCATCGATGCGGCGAACAATCTCAAGAACGTGCTGATCGAAGCGGCGGCCAAGAAGCTCGACTGCAAACCGGAAGACGTTGAATGCCTGGGCGAGGTTTACCGCGCCGCCAGCCAGGACGAAGGCCTGTCCTTCGACGACGTGGTGATGGCCGCGCTGGAAGGCACCGGCACGATCACGGTGAAAGGCAACTACGACACTATCCCCGAATCCCACGGCTCCAAAAAATACCGGGGCGGCGCCATTGGCGGCAGCATGGCCTACGCCTACTCCGCCCATGTGGTCGAGGTGACCATTGATCCCGACACCGCGCAGATCCACGTGGACAAGGTCTGGGCCGCCCAGGATGTGGGCAAGGCCCTCAACCCGCTCAGCGTCGAGGGTCAGATCCAAGGCTCCGCCTGGATGGGCATGGGCCAGGCCATGAGCGAGGAGACCATCTATCACAATGGTCTTGGCATCACCGGCAGCATGCTGGATTACCGGGTGCCGTCGTTTGTCGAATCCCCCGACATCGAGGTCGGCATCATCGAAAGCAACGACCCGCACGGACCGTTCGGCGCCAAGGAAGCCGGGGAGACCAGCCTGTCGAGCTTTATCCCGGCGCTGACCAACGCGGTCGCCGATGCCCTCGGCGTGCGGCCCATCGACCTGCCGGTCACCCCGGACAAGCTGATGGAGCTGATGGAAAAACAGGAAAGCGCCGGCAAGGAAGCCGCCGAGTAACCGGAGAACATACCTCATGGAATTCATGCCGAACTTTCAACTGCACCGTCCCGATAATGTGGACGATGCGGTCAAAATCAAAAGCGAGAGCGACGAGGCGCTGTTTGTGGCCGGCGGCACCGACATGCTGGTCAACGTCCGGCGCGGGATTGAGCAGCCGAAGAACCTGGTCGACCTCACCGCCATCGCCTCGATGAAGTCGATCACCGAGGATGGTGACGGGCTGCACATCGGCGCGGGCGTCAGTCTGCGGGAGATCGCCGAGAGCGAGCTCATTCAAAAGACCTATCCGGCCGTGGCAGAGGCAGCCGCCGCCGTCGCCGGGCCGACCCATCAGGAATACGGGACGCTGGGCGGCAATCTGTGCCTCGATACGCGGTGTCTGTTCTATAACCAGAGCGAATGGTGGCGTCAGAGCAACGACTATTGCCTGAAGGAGCGCGGCGACACCTGCCACGTGGCCCCCGGCGGCAAGCGCTGCTTCGCCGCTTTCTCCGGCGACGTTGCGCCGACCATGCTGGTCTATGATGCAGAGGTTGATGTGGCGGGCCCCGACGGCGCGCGCCGCATTCCGCTGACCGGGCTCTATAAAAACGACGGGATGGATCACTTGACCCTGCAGCCGGGCGAATTGCTGACCACGGTCCATCTGCCCAAGGCGCTGGCCGGGCAGCCGTCCCGCTATGAAAAAGCGCGAGTCCGGGGCTCCATCGACTTTCCGCTGGCGGGTGCAGCGGTACGTCTGGTCAAAGACAAGGATGGCAGCATCACAGATATGAAGATCGCGCTCACCGGCGTGAACCCCTACCCCCAGGTGGTCACCGGTCTGGATGACCTGATCGGCGGAAAATTAGGGGAAGCCGAGCTGGACCGGATCCGGGAGACCACCCGCAAGCAGGCCAAGCCCATGCGCACAACGACGGTCGCGCCCTGGTACCGCCGCCGGGTCGTCGGCGCGCTGGCCAAACGCCTCGCCGCTGAACTGACGGGGTAGATGCGCCTCTTCATCATGCGACGTCTACTAGTAGGCCTCGTCGCCGCACTCCTCCTCGCGTTTCCCGTGCTGGGGCCGGCGAAGGCCGAGACGTTCATCACCGTTGCCTCTACCACCTCGACGGCCAACTCGGGCTTGTTCGATTATCTGTTGCCCAAGTTCACCCAAAAGACCGGCATTAATGTCCGCGTCGTTGCCGTCGGCACCGGTCAGGCGATCCGCATCGCACGCAACGGCGACGCGGATGTTCTGTTCGTCCACCACCGCCCGTCCGAGGAAAAGTTCGTCGCCGACGGCTTCGGGGTGAAACGCTTTGGCGTGATGTACAACGACTTTGTCATCGTCGGCCCGAAGATCGACCCGGCCGGTGTCAAAGGCTGCCCAAGCGCATCGGACGCGATGGATAAAATCGCCGCCGGGCGACATCCGTTTATGTCCCGCGGCGATGACAGCGGCACCCATAAGCGGGAACAAAGCCTGTGGCGGCGCTCCACCCTCAGTACATCCGCGCCCACCGGGAGCTGGTACCGCAGCACCGGGTCCGGTATGGGGGCCACGCTGAACATGGCGGCGGCGATGGACGCGTATGCTCTGGCCGACCGGGGCACCTTGATCAGCTTTAAGAACAAACAGAGCCTGGCCGTCCTTTGCGAGGGCGACCAAGCGCTCTTTAATCCCTACGGGGTAGTTTTGGTGAACCCGGCCCGGCACAGCCACGTTAAAGCCAAGGAAGGCCAGGCGTTTATTGATTGGCTGGTATCAGAAGCGGGACAAGCCGCCATCGGCGGCTTTACCATTCATGGTCAGAAGCTCTTCACGCCGGGGACGGCCAACTAGCCGTCTCACCCTCTCATGCTGCCATAGTTCGGGCTTCTTCGTAATCATAGTCGTTGGTGCGCCGGTTGGCGTGGCCCATGGGTTCGACCCGGCGGCGCCGGTCGGGACCGAAATATTCATCCGCCTCGACAAACGGCCGGGGATTTTCGATCAGCGACTTCAACCGGTTGAACAGCAGCCGCGCCGACAGAGGCTTGGCCAGAAACTCGGTCGTGCCGGCGTCCCGCGCGCGAAGCACCTCATGGGCCTCCGTATGGGAGGAAATCATGATGATCGGCAGGAACCGGTCCACCTCGGCCTCGCCCGCCCAGACCTTCCGGATCAGCTCCAATCCGTTGACCGGCTGCATCATGTAATCGGTGATCAGAATATCGGGCTGAAAGAACGGCAGGACGCGAAGCGCCTTTTCGCCGTTTTGCGCCTGTTGGATATCCCGGAAACCCAACTCCCGGAGAATGTCCCGCAGGACTTCCCGCATGGGCTCGTGATCGTCCACCAGCAGGACCCGAAGTTCACTGAAGTTGTAAGCGTTATTATTCAATCCGCATCCCCATATTTGATCGTTCAACATATGCATCCGGCCGGGGCGTTTATTGCTTTTGTTCGGCCGAACTGTCCTCTCGGTCATGGAAACATAGCCGCGTGATGTAAATGGCCGTCGGCTATCGTGTGACAAACCTGTAAACCCGTGTTTCAATCTGCCCGGCGGGC
>JAYQGD010000129.1:0-7119 GCA_038140415.1 Rhodospirillaceae bacterium | reverse complement strand
CCGGAGAGGCGATCTGGCGGCACGAGGATGACTGGCCGATCCCCGGCACGGAAACTCATTCCCTGTATCTGGGCCAGGGGAGAGACGGCGGCACGCTGGGACCTGAGAAACAATCAGCGGGGACAGCCGAATACGAGGCCCCCGGTGAACTGCCGGTCGAGGCGGAGCCCATCCTGGGCAAGATGGATGACAGCCACGGCGCGATCTTCCTCTCCGAGCCGTTCGAGGACAGCGTCGATCTGGTGGGCGAGGCCGCGCTCACGGTCTGGGCCGCCTCCTCCTATGACGATATGGACCTGCACGTATTCCTGGACCTGGTCAAAACCGACGGCGGCAGCATGGAACTGTCCCGGGGCTGGCTCAAAGCCTCCCACCGGGAACTTGATCCGGACCGCAGCACCGAACGCCGGCCGTTTCACAGCCAGACAAGACGGCTGCCGATGACGCCGGGCAAGGAAGAAGAAATCGAGATCGAGATTTGGCCCTTCGCCGTCCGAGTGCAGCCCGGCGAGCGCATAAGGCTGCGGCTTGTGGGGACCAGTCAGGGGTTCCTGAGCGGCTGGCACCGCCGCCCGCGTGGCACCCACACGATTCACTTCGGCGGGGACCGCCCGTCGGAGCTGAAACTGCCCCTGGCACCGCCGGCGGGATAAAGGGCGGAGACGAGTAGACAGATTTTAGGCCCAAACCAATCGAGCCTTAACTGTCACATTTCGGCTCAATCGGATTAACCCGCCAACTGATACTGCTCGACAGCGCCGGGATATTCCCGGCCATCGTCGGTTCCGATCTCAATCTCAATGGCTTTGTTAAGTCGTTCGTTCAGATCGAGAATCAAATCCTTGTGGCCTTCCGCGTCTGCCGCCAGATTCTTCATTTCATCCGGGTCTTCCACGAGATCATAAAGTTCGAGATCGTTGTGCCCGGTCAACATCTCCCAATCCGTCGGAACATGGTGTTCAGACGGCGCGAAATAACGGCCGAACTTATATCGCCCGGTGTGAATGCCACGCAACATGGCTCGTTTATCAATGGGCTGAGCCAATCTGTCGGTCGGCGGTTCGGGGAGTTTAGCGCCAGGCGCAACCGACAATATTCTGTTGAGGAACGCGCCCACATCTTCGGCATCGAAGGCCCAGAGAACAACAGCATGATAAAACAGGATACCCCGAGTATCGCGTTCGGTATTGCCTCCGTTCCCACCCAAGGCAGATGAAAGGTCGATGCCGGGGAGGTCTGGCGTCTTTGCGCCGTCATCAATACCGGCAAAACGAAGAAGTGTCGGCGCGATATCAAGCGCGGAGGCCAGCGATTCTGTTTCTCCGCCTCCCGGCCAATCCGGATGACAAACGATGAGCGGCACGCGATTGTTCTCCTTGTACATCATCGGACCTTTTTCTCTAAGCCCGTGCGCGCTTCCCATCTCCCCATGGTCCGAGGTAAAGACAATGATTGTCTGGTCAGCCAGCCCGGATCTTTCCAGCGCATCCAATATGAGACTAAGCTGAATGTCCGCATCCCGAATGCAGTTGAAATAATAGGACTGATAATTTCGCCAGGCTTCGATGTCGTCTTCAGCAGGGCCGCCGAGGATCAGCTTCCAGACCTCTCGATGATTGGCGTGCGCCCAGGGCTTATCCGAAAGATCGTCCCTAAGGCTTTTCGGCAGATCAACGTCCCAAACCTTGTCATAGGGAGGCGCAACCGGGGACGGGCGGAGGGGCGAGACCAGGTTCTTGTGGACACGTGATTGGCCCTGACGTTGCGATGCCAGATACCACATGATGTCATGCGGATTGTGGAGGTTGACGGCCAGATACCAAGGTTTTCCGGCATCGTTGAGGGGACGCCCTTTTTCGAACAGCCAGGTTGCGGCATCCGACGCAATGGCGCGGTCCCGCATGTAGCCTTCCCAAACACGGCCTGAACTGTCGTCGTCCGGTCCGAAGTCGGCAAAACCATATGACTCCAGCGCATCGGGATCGGCGGTTGCGACGATTCCCCCCGGCCGTTGAGCCTCGAAATTGCTCAAGTGCCACTTGCCTTTGTAGGCGGTGTAATATCCTGCGGACCTAAGGTTATGACCGATGCTCACGTCGGCCGGGAACTCCCGAAACGGAGGGGCGTTGGTATTGCCGATGACGCCGGTGGCCTGGGTATGCAGCCCGGAATAAATCACCGACCGCGCCGGCGTACATAGCACCGTCGGCACATGAAAGTTGTCAAAGACCGTACCCTTGGCGTAAAGCCGCTCGTGGCCCGGGAGGTCGAGCCCGGACGGGAGATCGGTTCGAGAGCGCTCCTGATCGGCGACAACAAATAGAATATTCAGCTTCGACGTCATGTCGTTTCTTACCCGTCCGCCTTTCTGATCCGAGAGCCCCTGACAATCATCATGACTGTATCCACTTCAGAAATCAGAAATTCTACTGAAACGCCGGCATGACCTTCTCGGAAAAGAGGCGAACTGATTTCATCGCCTGCTCATGTGGCAGCGTACTAAACGTCGCCTGCAATGACCCGATATCAAAGACGCCCACATTACTTTGAAAGTCGTTGATCAGCTCAATGATGGTTTCGGGCGTGCCGACCCAGGCAGCGCCTTTATCAAACGTCGTATCAAAGGTCTCTTTCTTGAGGCTCTCGATTATCTTCTCATATCCGGGATAATTCGACGAAGACCGGCCTGTTGTCCACGCTGACGCCGCCTCAACCAGGCTAGCGAGGTATCGTTTGACCGGGCCCCTGACAATATCCTTGGCTTCGCTGTCGTTGGGCCAGCAGAATGTCTGAAACATGAGCATAAGCTTACCATTGCCGGGATGCCCGGCTTCCTTCCAGGCTTCCCGGTAGGCTTCGATCAATTCTTTCAGCTTATCGGCCGCCAAGGGGACCCCCATGATGTGGTGTCCGGCTTTGGCGGCGGCGACGACCGAGTCCACGCTCGATACGGCGGCGACCCAGAACGGCGGCCGCGGTGTCTGCGTGGGCCGCGGCAATGACGTGATCCCTTCGAAGCTGTGGAATTGACCTTTTGACGTGACGTTTTCTTGCTCGAGCAAAAGCCTCACCTGTTCAATACCCTCGTCGAACCGTTCGCGGCTTTCATTGAGGTCCACGGCGAACGCATCAAATTCGAGAGGCAAGAATGCGCGCCCGAACCCGACCTCAAGCCGTCCTCCTGAAATCCCGTCGACCATCGCGATTTCACCGGCCAGCTTCAGTGGATGATTAAAGGCGGGCAATACGGCGCCGGTAATCAGACGCGCCTTTTGAGTTCTTTGGGACGCAGCAGCCAGAAACGTTAATGGATTGGGGCTATAGCCGCCATAAGGAGTGAAGTAGTGCTCGACGATACGTACATGACTTAAGCCGAAGTCATCGCAGTGCCCGACCAAATCCAAGCTATCCCGAAAATAATCCTCTGCGGACTTCGTGTCCGGGCTTTCCGTCGGAAAAAAGTGAATGCCAAAATCCATCGAAACGTTCCTTTCTTTTGCGGCTGATCCCTAAAATGCCACAGTTCAACACAATCATCGTCGCTGGTAATCAATCACCAAGCTAATCTATTGAACGATTCCGCAATCTACGACCAGCCCCTGGTTCGTGATTGCTCTGCTCTCGTCCGAAGCCAAGAATAGCGCGCCGTTTGCAATATCTTCCGGTTGGGTGAAACGGTCCAGCATAGCCTGCTCTGCCAGGTTCTGAACGGATGCTTCAGGATCCGAATGCTGCTCGATGAGCCGGTCCATCATGTCACTGTCGACGAAGCCGGGGTGAATCGTGTTGACTCGAATTCTTCGAGGCCCTGCGATGATGGCACAGGAACGTCGTATCCCGACGACCGCGTGTTTCGAGGCCACGTACGGAACGTTGAGCGGCATTCCCTTGAGGCCGGCAATGGATGAGGTGATTAGTACCGAACCGCCTTCCTCCATCTTTGGCAAAATGATCTTGATGCCGATATAGACGCCGCGCAAGTTGACTTCGATGACCTTGTCGAACAGCTCATCCGGGTAATCCTGCATGTCTTGCGCCGCCATCCCCTCGATGCCCGCGTTAGCCCAGAAGAAATGGATGGCGCCAAAACGTCTGAGAGATTCTTCGGCTACGCGTGCCATGTCTTCAGCGCGGGCTACATCTGCGAAGAGCTCCAAAGTACGGTCAGGATCAAGTGCAGAGGCAATCTCCGCCAATCTATCTTCGTCGCGATCGACCAGGACTAGCTTGGCACCTTCTTCTGCAAATCGACGAGCGCTGGTTGAACCCAAGGTGCCGGCCGCCCCGGTAATAATTGCGACTTTGCCAGAGAGTCTCATGAGGCGCTTCCTTTTGGAGGGTTGCGTTTAATGAACCAGTCCATCGTCTCGGTATCGAGGTTCAGCCTCTTCCAAGTTCCTGCATCGATGAATGCGCGAGCGCGCGGGTGTATAGCTGCTGCGCTCATGCTGTTGTCCGGGGCGTCAGCGTGAACCCTTCGTAGCCGCGTAGTGCCACGCCGTCAGCCTCTTCCCGGTAGGCGGGCAGACCGCCAGCATACGGCATGAAGACCTTGGGCTTACCGGGAATGTCCGAGCCAAGGTACCACGAAGGCGTCCGCGGGTATAGCGTGCGGTCGGCCAGTTCGTTGACATGTTCAACCCAGCCGTCCTGCGCCTCGGTTGTGGCTTCGATGGTCGCGATATCGTTGTCCCGCATGGTCTCGAAGCAATCGGTCAGCCAGTCGACGTGATGCTCGATGGCGCGGATTACGTTGGTCAGCACCGAGGGGCTACCGGGCCCGGTCACCATGAACATGTTAGGAAAGCCCGCTATGGCTAGCCCGAGGTAGTTGCGCGGACCATTGGCCCAAACATCGTCGGCCTTGAGACCATCGCGCCCGGTGATGTCCACGGCCAGCAGCGCCCCAGTCATGGCGTCGTAGCCAGTGGCGAGGACAATGGTGTCGACTTGATGCTCTTCCCCCGACGCTTGGCGGATGCAGGTCTCGGTGAACTCCACAATCGGGTCTTCTTCCACATCGATGAGTTGGACGTTTTCACGGTTGAACATCTCGTAGTAGCCGATGTCGACACAGACGCGCCTTGTCGCGTAGAGGTATTCCGGGCAAAGCTTATCTGCCACAGCCGGGTCCTTGACTTTCTCGCGGATGCGGGCGCGAATGAAGTCGGCGATCAGCCCGTTCGAGACCTCGTCCGACTGGATGTCCGTGAACGAGGTGGTGAAAGGAAATGCGCCGCCGTGCGCCCAGCGTTCCGTCAACCGAGCTTCGCGCACTTTATCCGATACCTCCTGCACCCCAATTGTTGCCGGTTCGATCACGATGCCGGCCCGGTGACGCATGGCAAGAGCGTCGAAGGCTGACAAGTTGTTCAGGAACTCGCTGTAGTCCTTGTCCGTCAGCGGCCGGTTCTGCGCAGGGATCGAATAGGCTGGCGAGCGCTGGAAGAGTTTCAGCGTCTTGGCCGACTTGGCGAGTTGCGGCCCGACCTGAAGACCCGAACTGCCAGTGCCGATCAGCCCGACCGTCTGGCCCGCGAAATCGACTTCTTCATGCGGCAGCCGGCGGTGTGGATAAGCCGCCCCTTGTAGGTCTCAATCCCGGGGATGTTCGGCAACCGTGGCACCGCCAGCGCACCCGTCGCGAAAACCACTTGCAGCGCGAGGCGGGTCTCGCCGTTGCCCAGGCTGGCCCGCCAGAGCTTCGCCGCCTCATCCCACATTACGGCCTCTACGCGGGTCTCGAAGTCAATGTCGCGCCTGAGGTCCAGCTTGTCGGCGACGTATTGGGCATAGGCCAGGATCTCGGGTTGCTGCGAGAATCGTTCGGTCCAGCGCCAACCGCGCCGCAGCTCCTCCGACCAGGAATACTGGTACTCGAGGCTCTCGACGTCACAACGCAACCCCGGATAGCGGTTGTGTCACCAAGTCCCGCCGACGTCCGGGGCCGCCTCGGCAACGCGTACCGAAAATCCCGAACTGCGGAGCCGATGCAATAGGTACATACCGGCAAAGCCTGCACCAACGATCAATACGTCCAGCGTGCCGCTGTTCTCTTGAGACACAATTTTATCCTCCCTTCAGGCCCCAAAAGAGCAGGACTGCGTCGTGACGAAGTTGAGGTTCGCCAAAGAGCGCTGCCTTTGAAACGGGCGGTGTCTTGTATCGTTCGAAGGGGACATTGACAAAATGAGGGGCAGTTGTAAAATCGATTAATGACCCGATAACATAGAAAATATCTATATGATCAACGCTCGTTATCTTTCACAAATCGCGTTGATTGCTGAGCTCGGCTCGATTAGCCGCGCGGCTGAGCATCTTCACATTACCCAGCCGACGTTGTCGCGTACTGTGAAGATTGTTGAGGACACTGTCGGGGCCCGTATCTTCCGCCGTACGCGCACGGGTGTCGCCCCGACCGACGTAGGCCTCCGGCTTGTTGCGGAGGGTCGGGCGATAATCGAGCACACCCAAGCGGCGCAACAGGCGGTCGAGCAGTGGAAATCCGGACTTACTGCGCCGCTGCGGATCGGTACCGGGCCGATGTTGGCCAACATCTTCCTCGACAAGGTAATGGTCCGGGCCGTGGTCGAACCCTGGCCGTACCTGACTTCGGTCCTGGTTCGCCCTGTCGGGCAGTTGATGGAAGAGCTCTCAAACGGAAAGCTGGATGTCGTTCTGGCGCCCGACAAACCGGCGATCTCTACAGAGGGTCTCCACTGTTCGTTGCTCTTTCAACAAGAGCTGGCAGTCTTTGGAAGCAAGGACGACCCTTTCGTTTCCGCTGGCGCTCCGGTCGAGGCCAGCCAACTCTCCGGCCCATGGGTCGATTTTGCGTTGTTGACAGGGTTGTTGCATTCAACGAACGATCTGTTGGAGGCTATTGGTCTTGCAAATGCCGTTCCAGCTATACGCATCGCGGGCGATATTAGAATCGGAGCACGGATCGTCCGCGAACTTTCCGGCTATTGCTTCTTTCCACGGCAAGCGGCGGACCGGCTACTGGCAGACTGGGGACTGGCCCCGCTTCCGATCGAGGTGAATGCTCCCGCGCTTGGGACAGCCTTCTGGACCAACGCCCGCGATCAGGACAATCCGACCATTCGTCATTTCCGCAAG
>JAYQGD010000128.1:0-7170 GCA_038140415.1 Rhodospirillaceae bacterium | reverse complement strand
CCTTAGTCCTGCCCGTAAGTTTGCTTGCCATTGCGCGCGCGAAACGGCTATGAAGCGGGCACGTTATTCATCAGGCACCCATTCCCATGGCGAGATATAATTTTCGAGACTCCGAGGCCCGCTGGCAGAAGACCTGGCAGGACCAAAACTGCTTTAAGGTCAGCGAGGATCCGGACCAGCCCAAATATTATGTGCTGGAGATGTTTCCCTATCCGTCGGGCCGCATCCACATGGGGCATGTGCGCAATTACACCCTCGGCGATCTGGTCGCCCGCTATAAAAAATCGCGTGGATTCAACGTGTTACACCCGATGGGCTGGGATGCGTTCGGCTTGCCGGCGGAAAATGCCGCGATCGCCAACAACGTGCCGCCCGCCGACTGGACCCGGGAAAACATCGCCACCATGCGCGATCAGCTTAAATCCATGGGCCTGTCCTATGACTGGGACCGGGAGCTGGCAACTTGCGAGCCGGGCTACTATCGCCACGAACAAAAGATGTTTCTGGATTTCCTCAAGGCGGGCCTCGCCTACCGTAAGGAATCCTGGGTCAACTGGGACCCGGTCGAGAACACCGTTCTCGCCAATGAGCAGGTGATCGACGGCCGGGGCTGGCGCTCCGGCGCGTTGGTGGAAAAGAAGCGGCTGGCTCAGTGGTTCCTCAACATTTCCGACTATTCGGAAGAGCTGCTGCAGGCCATCGACACGCTTGATCGCTGGCCGGAACGGGTTCGCCTGATGCAGGCCAATTGGATCGGCCGGTCCGAGGGCATGCGCCTCGAGTTCAACATCAAGGACCGTGAAGACAAACTGGAAGTGTTCTCGACCCGCGCTGACACTTTGTACGGCGCGACCTTCTGCGCCATCTCGCCGAATCATCCGTTGGCCGAGGAGCTGTCCGAAAGCAGTGCCGGGCTCACGGAGTTTATTGCCGAATGCAACCGCCTAGGCACCAGCGAAGCGGCCATTGAGACCGCCGAGAAAAAAGGCTTCGACACCGGCCTGGAAATCATCCACCCGTTTATTGAGGGAAAAACCCTGCCGCTCTATGTGGCGAATTTCGTGCTCATGGAATACGGCACCGGCGCGATTTTCGGTTGCCCCGGCCACGACCAGCGCGATCTGGATTTTGCACGGAAGTATGACCTGGATGTCATCCCCGTGGTCGCGCCGAAAGACGCCGACGCGAGCGAGTTTTCCATCGGCAACGAGGCTTATCTGGAAGATGGCATTCACATCAATTCCGAGTTTTTAGACGGGCTCAACATCCCCGACGCCAAGGCCAAGGTGGCCGACCGGCTGGAGGAGATGGGCTGCGGCCGCCGCGAGATCAATTACCGGCTTCGGGATTGGGGCGTGTCCCGGCAGCGCTATTGGGGCTGCCCGATCCCGGTCATCAATTGTGATGATTGCGGCGTAGTGCCCGTACCGGAAGAAGACCTGCCTGTGGAGCTGCCCATGGACATCAGCTTCGATCAGCCGGGTAATCCGTTGGATCATCATCCCACGTGGAAAGACGTCGATTGCCCGAGCTGCGGCAAGCCGGCCCGCCGTGAAACGGATACGTTTGATACGTTCTTCGAATCGTCATGGTACTTCGCCCGCTTCTGCTGTCCGCAATCGGATCAGGCCCTGGACCGCGCGGCCGTCGATTACTGGATGCCGGTTGATCAATATATCGGCGGAATTGAGCATGCCGTTCTGCACTTGTTGTATTCCCGGTTTTTTACCCGGGCATTGGAAAAATGCGGCTATCTCGGCCTAGCCGAACCCTTCGCCGGGCTGATGACACAGGGCATGATCTGCCACGAGACCTATCAGGACGAAAAAGGCGGCTGGCTGTTCCCGGACGACGTGATCAAAAATGACGACGGGCAGTTTGTCATGGCCTCGGGCGGCGGCGGCGTGACCATCGGGCGCTCGGAAAAGATGAGCAAGTCCAAGAAGAACGTGGTCGACCCGGAACTTATCATCAAAGAATACGGCGCCGATACGGCCCGGCTGTTCATGCTGTCAGACAGTCCGCCGGACCGGGATCTGGATTGGACCGAAGCCGGTATCGAAGGGGCGTGGCGCTACATTAATCGCCTGTGGCGCATGGTGTCGGAACCCAAAATTGAGATGGCTGCAGGCAATACATCTATGCCCGCATCAATGGATGACGCGGCGGAAAAGGTTCGCCGGTTGGTGCATCAAACTGTCGCAGCAGTGAACGGGGATTTGGACAGGTTCCACTTTAACAAAGCCGTCGCCCGTATCCGCGAACTGACCAATGCCATCGAGGAGCTGTCGGATCAGAACGGCGCAGCTTGGGTTTATCGTTTTGGCGTGGAAACCGTGATTAAGTTGATCGGTCCGATGATGCCGCACATCGCCGAGGAAATGTGGGCGCACATGGGCAATGAGGGCCTGGTCGCGGAACTTCCCTGGCCTGATTATGACGAAGGTTTGCTGGTCGAAGACACCGTGACCATCGCCGTACAGGTCAACGGCAAAACCAAGGGGACCATTGACATTTCCCGGGATGCGGATCAGGAGGCGGCGGAAGCTGTTGCATTGGCGCTGCCAAGTGTTGAAAATTCCCTGAACGGTGGCACGCCGCGTAAAGTCATTTATGTGCCGAACAGGATCGTCAATGTTGTGGTCTAAAAAGTTTTTTATATTGGTCTTGATCGCGACGGTGTCGGCCTGCGGGTTCGAACCTATTTACGGCACCGCGAATCAGCAGAATATCAAATCGGAATTGGCGGCCGTTCAAATTTTGCCGATCAAGGACCGAATCGGCCAATTACTGCTAAACCACCTGCTCGACCAGATCAACCCGAAAGGCCGGAGCGAAAAACCCCGCTATGTCCTTGGGGTGACACTTACGGAATCGAAGCAGGAATTGGCGGTACAAAAATCGGAGCTGGCAACCCGCGCCAATCTAAATTTTGTCGCGAATTTTTCACTTTCCCCGGTCGAGGGTGTCAAAGCCCAACCGCTTTCAGGTCAGGTTCGGATCACCACGAGCTATAACATTCTCCGTTCGGACTTCGGAACCCTCATGGCGGAGCGTGACGCCCGCCGGCGCGCCGTTCGAGAATTGAGCCTGGACATCACCAATCGGATCGCCGCCCATGTCCAGAACACTGGTTCCGGCTAATACCATTCCATGAAGGTCGCGCCGCGCAATACGGAAACCTTCCTTCGGGCGCCGCCCGAGAATATCAAAATCGTTCTCATTTTCGGCCGGGATCAGGGGCTTGTTCACGAGCGGGTGCTGCAGGTCGCGAAGACTGTCGTCAGCGATTTGTCGGATCCGTTTCTTGTGTCGAATCTCACCGGCAGCGAACTCAAAGCCGACCCGCCCAAACTCTCGGATGAAGCCTCCTCCCAGTCTCTGATCGGCGGCCGGCGGGTGGTCATGGTTGATCTGGGCGGGGATGATATTTCACCAGCGCTAAGTTTGGTTATCGATGGTCCGGAGACCGATTCCCTGGTGGTCATTGAGGCCGGCGATCTGGCGACACGCTCTCCGGTCCGCAAGCTTCTGGAAGGTGCTGATGAGGCGGCGGTTATTGCGTGTTACGAGGACAATCAAAACTCTCTCGGCCGGCTGATTGATTCGGTCGCCCAGGAGTATCAAATCAAAGTCGAGCGATCCGCCCATCAGTATCTCCTGTCCCATCTGGGGAATGACCGGTTGGTGTCCCGCCGGGAGCTGGAAAAACTCATGCTCTATGCCGGGGCGAAGAACGAGGTGTCTCTTGAAGATGCGGTTACCGTGGTGGGGGACAGCGGCGCCCTCTCTCTTGAGGAGTTGATTTATGCCGCCTCCGGCGGGGAGCGCGACAAGCTCGATGACGGATTTGCCCGCGCGACCGCCGAGGGGGTGTCTCCGATTGCTATAATCAGGGCCGCCCAGCGGCACATCGCCAAACTTCAATTAGCAACGGCGGCTTTTGAATCCGGTAAATCACCGGACGATTCATTGAAAACGGTTAAGCCGCCGATCATATTCCTTTATGCAGACCGGTTTAAACGCCAACTGACCGGTTGGTCTTCTCAGCGCCTGGCATCAGCGGCGGGCGTTTTGATTGATGCGGAAACGGACTGCAAAACCACCGGCATGCCGGACCAAGCCATCTGTGAACGGGCGCTGATGAGTCTGGCGCAGGTCGCCCGGCACCAGATGCGTAGATAATTCATAACCTATTGATAATATTATCTAAAACTGATCCGAACCGTCGTCGGATTTGATTTTGGTGAGTGGATCGGTGGCGTCTTCCGCTTCGTCCGCCAGCTCGGCCAGATCGTCATCGGTCAGCGACAGGGCCGCGCCAAAATCAAGATCAACCAGGGCGCCATCGTTATCATCTTCATCTGCTTCCAGGGCGGCGCCGGCTTCCAGCTGGGCAAGAGCGTCATCCGGATTTTCCGGAATATCGGCTTCTGCATCCTCTCCGTCCAGACTGGTGGGGAAGACGCCATCGCTTCCGTCCGTGTCATTCAGTGGCAGATCATCGTCCGCAAGTTTCACCGGCTGGCCGTGCATACCATCCGTCAGGCGGTGAAGAATGTCATCCAGTTGTTCCAGATTGCGATAGGCGATGGTTATTTTTCCACCGGGGTCCGCGAAGTCGATTGTCACCGGCAGGCCGATAAGTTGCGTCAGGCTTTGTTCAAGCGCCAGGGTGTCCGCGTCCTTGTCTTTCTTGGCTGACCCTGACTTTGCCTTGGGCGCGCTGTCACCGGTCTGCACCAGTTTTTCCGTCTGCCGGACGTTCAACCCCTGAGCGACGACATGTTTGGCCATGGCTGCCGGGTCATCTGCCCCCAGCAACGCCCGGCCATGCCCCGCTGACAGTTCCCCGGATTCGACCAGCGCTTTGACCTCCTCCGGCAAATTCAGCAGCCGCAGGGTATTCGCTACATGGCTCCGGCTTTTGCCGAGAATTTGACCCAGGGCATCCTGGGTGTGGCTGAATTCTTCGATCAGGCGTTCATAACCCTCCGCCTCTTCCAACGGCGATAGGTTTTCCCGTTGGAGGTTTTCGACCAGGGCAATTTCCAGGGTTTCGGCGTCATCCAGATCCTTGACCAGGATCGGTACGTCATGAAGCTGGGCCAATTGCGCCGCCCGCCAGCGACGTTCACCGGCGATGATTTCATAGAGGCTCGGATTGTCAGGATGGGTCCGCACCAAAATGGGTTGGATGATGCCTCGGCTTTTGATGGAGTCTGCGAGCCCGTCCAATTCTTCCTGATCAAACCGATGCCGGGGTTGATAGCGGCCGGGTACCAGTGATTCGATCGGCGCCCGGGTCTCGGACGAGCTCGTCACGCCGACGGGCGAGTCTATCGGAGCGGGGGTATCAGAGTCATCGCCCAGGAGCGCATCCAGGCCGCGGCCCAGATTTTTTCTTTTGCCTTCGTCCGCCATTAGATGATCGGGCTCCGCTCCCGCTGCAGGACTTCACTCGCCAGGTGGATATAGGCCTGTGCACCGGCGCAGCTGGTATCATAGAGGAGCACCGGCTTGCCGAACGACGGCGCTTCGGAAACCCGGACATTTCGCGGGATCACCGTCTCATAAACGATATTGCCGAAATGGTCCCGAACCTCACTGGCCACTGAATCGGACAGGTTATTCCGCCGGTCGAACATGGTCAGGACGATTCCCTGAATATCCAAATCCGGGTTATAGGCCTTGCGCACCCGATTAATGGTGCGTACGAGCTGGCTGATGCCTTCCAGGGCAAAAAATTCACATTGTAACGGCACCAGGACGGATTCCGCGGCAATCAACGCATTGACCGTCAACAAACCCAATGCCGGCGGGCAATCGATCAGCACATAGTCAAACCGGTCTATTTGTCCCGCCAGGGCTGATTTTAACCGGTACAGCCGGTCTTCCACGTCTACCAGCTCAATTTCGGCGCCGGCCAAATCAACGCCAGAGGGCACCACCGACAATCCGGGAATGTCTGTTTCGATGCAGGCAGCCTTTAAATCCTGTTCACCGATCAGCACGTGGTAGGTGTTTATCGTACGCGCGGCAGGGTCGACGCCCAAACCGGTGCTGGCGTTCCCCTGCGGGTCCAGATCAATGATCAGCACGCTTTTCCGGACCGCCGCCAAAGCCGTCGCCAGGTTGATAGCGGTGGTTGTCTTGCCCACGCCGCCCTTTTGATTGGCCACGGCAATAATACGTGGAGATGTATTTAAAATTTTGAATTCAATCATGGCGTGTTATCGCTTTAATGTTGTCAATTTCAAGCACGGTTCCATCAGAGTCGCTGGTTGAAGGGTGCTTCTTGGCCCGAATATCCCACTTTTCACGAGTCGTCGTCAATTCCTCATCGACTCCCCTGCCCTTCAGGAAGAAACAAGTGCCATTTTCGGCCAATATAGGCTGACTCAACTCGAGCAGATTGTCCAAAGATGTCAATGCCCTAGCCGTCACATACCGTGCAGGCTTCGATGGTGAATAATCTTCGATTCGGCCTGAAAAAATAGTCGCTTGAACCCCTGTTGAGCGAAGTACTTCGCGCATAAAAGCGCATTTTTTGCCATTCGATTCGACCAGGGTGACGTCGTCTCGCCCCATCAGCGCAAGAACGAGACCGGGAAAGCCGGCGCCACTCCCCAGATCCACCAGCGGGCCGGGCTCAGACACATACTTTAAGACCTGGGCCGAATCCAGAACATGCCGTTGCCAGGCATCTTCGAGCGTATTCTTGCTCACAAGATTGATCTTTGCCTGCCACTGAATCAGGCGCTCCACCAAAATAGTGAGTCTTTTCAATGTTTCACGTGAAACATCGATCTGCTCAGCAAAGGCACCTGATCCAAAATGTTGTGGTTTTTTCGTCATGGCCCACATTATATAGAAAGGGCCGTTTCACGTGAAACAAAATTTATCAGGAAATATTCTAGGCGGCGGCTTTGTTGGATCGTTGCACATGTCCGAGCAACGCCGTCAGGGCGGCCGGGGTCACGCCGGAGATGCGGGCCGCGGCCCCTAGGGTCGCCGGCTGAGCCGCCGCAAGTTTGGTTTTAATCTCCGTCGACAGACCGCCGATCGCGTCATAGTCCAGATCAACCGGCAGCTTCAGAGACTCGTCATTACGATAGGATCGGATGTCCGGTTCCTGACGGTCCAGATAGCTGGCGTACTTACCTTCGA
>JAYQGD010000127.1:0-7216 GCA_038140415.1 Rhodospirillaceae bacterium | reverse complement strand
CAGGCGCGGCTGCCGCGCGGCATCTTGATCTGAGCGGAGTGGCATAATGTTTCTCGAAGAATTCAGCTACCTGCTCAATATACTGACCATCCCCAATCTGTTGGCGATGCTGTTGGGCGTTTCCGTCGGTCTGGTGATCGGCGCGATTCCGGGCCTCAGCCCTCCCATGGCCATCGCCCTGATGATCCCGGTATCTTTTGAATTTCCGCCGGCGACGGCGCTGATCCTTTTAGTGTCGTGCTATGCCTCCGGCATCTACGGTGGTTCCTTCTCAGCAATTTTGCTGCGCGCACCGGGCACCTCCGCCTCCGCCGCGTCGGCGATTGAAGGCTACCTTATGACCACCCGTGGCCTCGCCGTCGAGGCCATCAAGATATCCACCTTCGCCTCGGTCATGGGCGGCATCATCAGCGGTTTCGTTCTGTTGTTCCTGTCCAAGCCCCTGGCGCAGGTGTCCTTGTGGTTCGGCCCGGCGGAATATTTCCTGACCGCCCTTCTGGGGCTCACAGCGATTGCGTCGGTGACGTTCGGATCGGTGACCAAGGGACTGATCTCCGGCCTCTTGGGCCTGCTGATCAGCACAGTCGGAATTGACGAATTTTCCAGTTTCCCGAGGTTCACCTACGACATGGTCGGCCTGGAAGCCGGCATCGGCATTTTGCCGACCATTATCGGCCTGTTCGCCTTCGCCCAGGGCCTCGAGCTATGCGAAGGTCGGGCCAGTGGTACCATATCCGGTTTGAAGACCCTATCCTGGAACGTCTGGCCCAAACTCTCCGACATGTACCGGGTTCGCTGGTCGCTGTTTCGGGGCTGGCTGTGCGGGCTGGTCATCGGCATCATCCCGGCGGCCGGCGGCAGTATCGCTCAGTGGATCGCCTACGCCTGGGAAATTCGCCGCGCCAAGCCGGGCGACGAGTTCGGCAAGGGGGAGGCCAAAGGCCTGGCCGCCACCGAAGGCTCCAACAACGGTGTCACCGGCACCTCGCTGGTGCCGATGTTTGTTCTCGGCATTCCCGGCGGCATCTCGGCGGCGGTTATTTTGGGCGCCCTATCCATTCACGGGCTGCAGCCCGGCCTGCGGCTGTTCAAAAATAACCCGGAAGTCGTCTACACCATCATGTGGGGATTCATTGCCGCCAATGTCATGATGGCGGGCCTCGCCGCCGTGATGGCCCGCACCTTCGCTTACCTGACCCTGGTGCCCCGCGGCATCCTGGGGCCGTTGATCCTGATGTTCAGCGTTGTAGGGGTCTATGCCGGCTCCAACAATGTGTACGACGTCTGGATCACCGTGGCCATGGGCATACTCGGCTATTTCATGCAGAAATACGGCTTCTCGCCGGCAGGTGTTTTGCTTGGCGTGATCCTCGGTCCCATCGCCGAAGACGGCATGCGGAATCTGCTGATCATTTCCGACGACGCGCCGATTGGCTTTATCATGGGACGTCCGGTCTCGTTGACTATCATCGCGTTTATTGTCGTAATCATGTCCTTCCCGCTCATTCGCAGAAGGCGTGAACGCGTGGCCCGCTTGAAGGGCAACGAAGGGCAAACTATCGAGTCAACAACATGAAGAGCGGCATACCGTTCCGGCAGATTTAAGGTTTTCAAGTTCAATCAACCACAGGAGGTCTAAAATGAAGTTTTCGTTTAAACGCACCGCCACGATGGCTTTGGCCGTGGCGACAGCGGGCGTCTTGGCGTTCACCGCTACGATGGCGTCCGCGCAGAAGTATCCCAGCGGGCCCGTTCAATTGGTCGTACCGTGGAAACCAGGTGGTGGCACCGATCGGTCCATGCGTTTGTTTGCACCGTATCTTGCCAAGACGCTGGGCGTTCCGGTCAACATCATCAACATCGGCGGTGGCGGTGGATGGGTTGCCTGGGCGAAAATGGCCAAGTGGGATCCGCAAAAAGATGATCACATCATCGGTATCGTCAACTTCCCGCACATGCTGTCCTATCTGAACCCGAAGATGAAGAACAAGAACAACCTCAAGTCCTTCAACTTCCTAACCGGACACAGCATTGATCCGTGCATCTGGGGCGTCCGCGAAGGCGATCCCCGATTCAGCACCCTGCCGGAGTTCATCAAGTATGTTATCGACCATCCGAACGAAATCACCATTAGCGTCGGCGGCTTCGGCAGCGATGACCACCAGGCGGTGGCGTTTGCGGAGAAGTTCATTCCGGGCTTTAAGGTGAAGAAGACGTTCGGCAACAACGATGCCAAGAAGCTTCAGGAACTGTATGGCAAGACCGTCGATGCGGTTGGCGGTAACGTCAGCTATTTCGTGCCGCACATGCTCGAAGGCAAGCTTCGGACTTTGGCTGTTCTCGACAGCGAGCGTTCTCGCTACCTGCCGAACACGCCGACCTTCGTCGAAGCGACGAAAGTCAAAAACCTCAACTTCGCTGCTCGTATCTTCGCCGCAGCGCCGGGTCTGGCTCCTGAAAAGCAGAAAATCCTGACAGAGGCCATCCACAAAGCCATGGATATTCCGGAATATGCGGTTCGCGAAGTGAAGAACCACAACACGTTGGCCAAGGTCGACGGTGAAAAACTGGACACGTTCCTGGCCGGTTTGGCCGACACAGTCAGCCAAGTTAAGTTCTGGGATCTGCCCAAGTAAGTCACTTGGACGGTTCTACCGACTAAAGGCGGCGTCCTGTTCCGATGAGCGGGACGCCGTTTTCTTTGCTTAGCTCGGGGGTTAAAAATTCTCCCAAATTGAGGCAAAATAGAGTATCCAACAGATAATGCGCGAGGACTAGACTGCGCAAAACCGACCGCAAAAGATTGGGGGTACCCATGCAACAGGCCGCACACAGCATCCCGGAAGAATTCACCGACGAGGAAATACCGATTCTCGATTTTGGACCCTACCTTGCCGGCGAAGACGGCGCGCTTGAGGAACTGGCGGTTGAGTTGCGGCACGCCCAGGAAAATGTCGGCTTTTACTTCGCGATCAATCACACTGTCCCGCGCGAATTGATCGACAGGACCCACGCAAATCTGAAACGCTTTTTCGACCTGCCCGAGGAGGAAAAGCGGAAACATAAAAACTACATCCCGCCCCTGTCGACGATTTATGTGTCTTCGACGGTCAACGAGAACACCAAACCGGACCTGAACGAGATGCTGCGGCTGGTCCGCGAAAGGCCCGATGATCATCCGGCGATCAAAGCCGGCTTCCCCTATCACGGCCCGAACCAATGGCCCGACGAACATCTCCTACCCGGCTGGAAAGAGGAGATGCTGGAGTATTATGACGCCATGGAAGCGCTGGGCGAAAAGATGCTGCCCCTCTACGCCCGCGCGCTCGAACTGCCGGCCGATTACTTCGACGGGCTGTTCGATGATCCCGTCTGGTCGACCCGGAATCAGCACTACATGCCGTCCTCGTCCGAGGAGAATCAGTTCGGCATCGCGCCCCATCGGGATCACGGCTTTATTACGCTGTTACCGGTGACCGAGACGCCGGGCCTCGAAATCCTGACTCAATCCGGGCGTTGGCTGCCCGCCAACTGGGTCGAAGGCGCAATCATCGTCAATACGGGTGAGTTCCTGAACCGCTGGACCAACGGCAGGTTCATGGCGACGCCGCATCGGGTCCTACCCGTAAAGAAAGATCGCTATTCTCTGGCGTTCTTCTATAGCCCAACCTGGGATACGGTGGCCGATACCATGCCGAGTTGTGTCTCGCCGGACAATTCACCCCAGTTCAAGCCGGTGCGGTTCCTGGACTACCGGGTCTGGTACATCAACCAGAACTATCTCGCCGAAAATGAAAAGGCGGAACCGGAACCTCCGACGCCGGAGAACAGCCCGTACAGCCTCGACCCCTAAGGGGCGCACACTCCACTGATCAATTGCGACGCTCCGGCATCGCGAACCACGAGGCGCGTTCGGGACCAGGAACGCCAGCTTCACGAATACACAAACCACCGGCTTTAATAATGAAAGGTGCGGACGGATGAGTGACATCAAAAACATCGGCTTCATCGGAATCGGCAAAATGGGGTATCCCATGGCCGGTCATCTGGCCGCCGCCGGCTTCAACGTGACGGTCTCGGATGCAGATCCCAATGCAGTCGAAAAGTTCGTGTCGGAACATGGCGGCCAAGCCGCCGGTTCACTGGCGGAACTCGCCAGAGCCTCCGATGTCGTGATGACCATGCTTCCCACCAGCAAAATTGTCCGCACGGTTGTCTGGGGAGACAATTCCGGAGACGACCGTTTGCTGGACGGCTTTCAAGCCGGCGGCATTTTCATCGACTGCTCGACATCCGATCCGGTGGACACCAGAAACCTAGGAGCGGAACTTCAGAAACACGGCGTGCAGATGCTGGATGCGCCGGTGGCCGGCGGCCGGGTCTTCGCCATCGATGGCACGCTGGACATCACGGTCGGCGGCGACAGCACGCTCATCGAAACCTGCCGCCCGGTCTTTGACGCCATCGGCCAAAGCGTCTTTCACTGCGGCGATCTGGGGGCCGGGCATGCCATGAAGGCGCTCAACAACTACGTCAACGCCAGCGCCCTGATCACCGCGATTGAGGCGCTGTCCATCGGCAGCAGGTTTGGTCTAGGGATGGACAAGATGATTGAATCCATGACGGCGGCGGCCACCGGGCGCAACAATCCGCTGGAGAAAAAGGTCATCCCGCAAATCCTCACCCGCCGCTTCGCCACGGGCATGGACCTCGCGTTGCTGGCGAAGGACACTAGGATCACCGTCGACATGGCGGAAGCCTTGGGCGCATTCGCCCCCGTCGCCGAACGGTGCAGCGCCCTCTGGTCGGAGGCCGCAGAGGAATTTGGCGCGACGGAAGATCAAACCTGCGTCGCCAAGCTTTGGGAGAAGAACAATCAGGTGACACTGGTACTGGACGAATAAGATTTGGTCCGTAGACTTGGTCCAAACTTCCGGCGGGGGAAATCAATGTTGAATTTGGCGATTGTGGGTCTCGGTTATTGGGGACGCCGGCTGGTGGCGTCAGCCGAGGCCAGTGACCGGTTTAAAGTGACCCGCGCTGTTGACACCCAAGCCGATGACGACGGCGTCAAAAATTTTGCGGAAGAGAATGGCATGATGCTCTCCGCCGCTTACGAGGATGCTCTAGGCGATCCCGCCATCGACGCCGTGGTTCTGGCCACACCCCACAATATGCACCCGGATCAAGTCATCGCCGCTGCGGAGGCCGGCAAGCACGTCTATACGGAAAAGCCCTTCTCCCTCCACAAGGCTCCGGCCGAAAAAGCTATTACTGCCGTCCGAAAAGCCGGGATCGTGGTCGGCCTAGGCCACGATCAACGCTTTTATCCGGTTGTCATGGAAATGAAGCGACTGATTGATGAGGGCGAGCTTGGCACCCTGCTGCATATCGAGGCCAATCTTAGCCACGACGCCTATCAGATGGTCTACCGAGCCAAGAACAATCCCGGCGATTTATCTGACGCGGACAAAAAGCGCTATGGCGCGAGCCGCAAGCCCTCCGCCTGGCGGCTCGATACGAAAGAAGCGCCCACCGGACCGCTGGTGCATTTCGGCATCCACCGGGTCGACAGCTTTATCCACCTGTTCGGCGAGGTGGACTGGGTGTTCGCCAATTGCGCCGAGCGTACGCTCGACCCCGCCGTCATTGATACCATCGCCGTCTCCATGAAATTTAAGAACGGCGCCACGGGCCAGTTGAGCTGTTCCCTCTCCACCCCGTTAAACGCCCGGCTGCAGGCCTTCGGCTCCAACGGCTGGGTGGAAGCACGGGGCGCAGAAGACCCGGCGGAGTACGCGCAAACGAGTCTGAAGTACCTCACTCACGTGCATGGCGGGGAGCGGCGGGAGGAGAAGTTCGAGCCGGTGGACTCCGTCCAACGGAATTTTGAATGCTTTGCCGACGCCATTGAGGGCAAGGCCCCCTTCATCATCACCCCGGATCAGATGGTCCACAATGCGGCCATCATGGAAGCGGTTGAGCGATCCGTCGCCTCCGGCAAACCGGAAACAGTCTAAGCAGTAAAGGCAATCAGCACTATGTCAGAGACAAAATATCCCCATCTCTATAGCCCCGGTGAGATCAGCGGCCGGAAGATCAGCAACCGTTTCGTCACCGCCCCGATGACCCGGGTCAGCGCCGATCCGGACGGCACGCCGAACGAGCCGATGATCGATTATTACAAGGCTTATGCGACGGGCGGGTTCGGCATGGTGATCAGCGAAGGCACCTATACCGACACCGTACATGCCCAGGGCTATCAGAACCAGCCGGGGATCGCCAACGACCAGCACATCGCGGGCTGGCGGCCGATTGTTGATGCGGTCAAAGGCGAAGGTGCGGTGTTCATCCAGCAGCTCATCCACGCCGGCGGCATGATCCAACGAACCGCATCGTCCGCCGGGGCCATCGCGCCGTCCGCGGTCCGGCCGAAGGGCGAGATGCGGGACATCTACTATGGCGAAGGCCCGTTCGACATTCCGGCAGAAATGGATCAGCAGAAGATCGACGCGACCATCGCCTACTTTGCCGCGGCGGCCGACCGCGCCATCGCCACCGGGTTCGACGGTGTCGAGATTCACGGCGCCAACGGCTACATCGTTGATCAGTTCCTGACCTCCTATACCAATCAGCGTACCGACAAATACGGCGGCTCCATCGAAAACCGGGTGCGTTTCGCGTGCGAAGTCCTGCGCGCCGTCCGCGACGCCGTCGCCGGCAGGGGGATTGTCGGCATCCGTATTTCACAGACCAAGGGCAACGATTTTGACTACACCTGGGAAGGCGGGGCGGAGGACGCGAAGGTCATTTTCGGCAGCCTGACGGAAGAACAGCCGGACTACATTCACATCTCCACCCACAAGGGCCTGGAGACTGTCTTCGGGACGGACCGCAATCTTGCGGACTTCGCCAAGGAAATTTCCGGCGGCACGGTCATCGCCTGTGGCGCGCTCAACGAGCCGGACCGGGCCGAAGGTCTCCTGGCACGCGGCGAAGCCGATTTTGCCGCCATGGCGAAAGGCGCGTTGGCCGACCCGGACTTGCCGAAGAAAATCGCCGCCGGCGAAACGCCTATCCCGTTCAACCGGGATATGACCAGCCCGCGCGCGACAATTCAGAACACGGCGGCCTGGAGAGACGCCAACCTGGCCGGTTGATGACGCCCCTAGGATGGGTAACGATGGCGTTTGAGGCATCGTCGCCTAACGAACAC
>JAYQGD010000126.1:0-7247 GCA_038140415.1 Rhodospirillaceae bacterium | reverse complement strand
CCGGACCATTCGATACAGTCGTAAAAGTCCTTGGTTTCCCGGGGAGAGAAATGATCCACGTAGCCCGGCGAGCGGCCGCAGCCTCGGGAATCAACGCGCACACAGACATAGCCGTCGGGCACCCATTTTTCCGGGTCCACCACTTCCCAGTTCTGGTACTTGTTGGTGGACCCTGCGGCCACATCCGGGTGTTCTTCGACCATGCGGTTCCAGGCGGACGGATAGCCTTCCTGGAACGCCAGGCCCTTGGCGTATGGCCCATAAGACAGAATAACCGGATACTTGCCGTCGTCGTCCGGCCGGTAGATATCCGCCCGTAGAACCAACCCGTCATCCATAGTGATCGGCACATCCCAGTCGATGCGCATGCCGTCCCGAACTTCGCTCACAATGTCAGTCAATTTTTCCTCCTCGGATGTAATGGAAGGAGAGTAAACGGCAGATTGAAATCCCTCAAGATTCTGATAAACACCTTTTTTAAATTATAAAGTGCATCCCCATCTAATGCACATACATAGATACTACAGGGAAAATACAGAGTTTCGTGTCCACATCCGCTAAAATCGAAGACGTCCTCGAACAACTCCGTCAAGAATATATCGATAGCTCAGGTTAGCGCCTGGATGACCTCGACGGCGTCCTGGACCGGCTGTTCAAGGGCGATTCCGACTGTGACGAGCTCTATATCGAGTTCTGCCGCCAAGTACACACGATGAAAGGCACCGCCGGCAGCTACGGCTTCTCGGCGGTCACCGAAATCACCCATAGCCTGGAAGACTATCTGGAAACCACCGATGATTTCGGCCCCGACGCGTTGGAAGACATCCAATGCTATATCGATCAGGTCCGCTATATCTTTGATGAGCGGGAGAACCCCAACGAGGAAACCACCGCGGCCATCCTCCGCAAGCTGCCAAGCCCGATCAAGAAACCCGCCGGTGGAACCGTTTCCGATCAGGATGTCCGGGAAATCCCGGTGGTGCTGGCCATGCCGTTCAACATCCAGCGGAAAATCATCGCCTCGGAACTGCTGCAATGCGGCTTCCGGGTGTTTATGGCCGACACGGGCCTGCGCGCCATCAAACTGACCCTCACCCATAAGCCGAAGATCGTGTTTGCCAATTTCGAGCTGGACGATATGACCGGCGGCGATCTGCTGCGCGCCCTCAACGCCATGCGCGCGACCAAGGAGACCGATCTGGCCCTGATCGCCGCCCGCAATATTGATCAGGGCGATCAGAAATCCCTGCCCGAGAAAACCATTCACTTGGCCAAAGGTACCAAATTCGCCGAAGAACTGGCGGGCATGCTGGTCGATCTCAAAATCCTGGTTTAGCCGGCCTCACCTTGTCACGAATGTTTGACGTGACCTGCACACATCTCCGGCCATATATGTTATAGGCCTAACCGCGAAACCGGCAGCACCGCCGGCGCGCATTGGAGACACGTGATGATAATTCTTTCCCGGCGAAGCTTCGTGATTGGCCTGGCCGCCGGCCTGATCGCCGCAAACCTGTCTGGTGGACCAGCAAAGGCCACTGGACCCGAGCTCAGCGGGCATATGCAGAACTTCAAGCTGGCGCCCAGCGCCCGGCCCCGCCCGTCAGAGACCTGGACCGATGAAGCGGGCAAGTCCGTCAGCCTCGCCGATTTCGCCGGCAAAGTGGTGATGGTCAATTTCTGGGCGAGCTGGTGTCCGCCGTGTCTGCGCGAACTGCCGTCGATCAACCGGCTACAGGCGGCGCTCGGCGGCAAGGACTTCACCATCGTCGCCCTCAATATAGATCAGGCCGGCAAGCCCCTCGCCAGGCGCCTTGCGCGCAAGCTGAAGCTGGAAAAGTTGGCTCTCTACGTGGACCCCAAGAGCGTGGTGCCGAAATCCTGGAAGATCAGAAACATGCCGACGACGATCCTGTTTGACCGGCAAGGCCGCGAGGTCGGCAAACTGGAAGGCGGGGTGGAATGGGACACGCCCGAGACCCTCAAGCTGGTGAAGTTCTTTATCGATAATCCCGGCTATACGGACACCCTATCCGCGAAGTAGGCGGCGAAGAGATCGGGGCGTCGCATCTCAACCGGCCAAAAGCGCTTTCAATTCTTCCGAGAGAAGTTGCATCCGCACGGGCTTATGCAGCAGCTTGATCTCTTCCGGCATGTGGCCGGCGATTTCAGATTCCAGAGAGATGTCGCCGGAAAACAAGATGGCCGGAATGTCGTCACTGAAATACGCCCGGATTTCGGCAATCAGATCCAAGCCGCTTTTGCCGCCGGGCAGCCGGTAATCCGCCAGCACCACATCGGGCGCGGCCTGGCCGTCCGCAAACACTTCTTGGTAAGCGTCGCAGCCGCCACCCGTATAAGCGCAGGCCTGGAAATCGAAGCCGAAATGGCTGAGATAGTCCCCCATGGCCTGAAGGATCATGGGGTCGTCATCAATCGCCAGCAATCGATATGTCGGGGCCGCGCCGTTGCCACTCTTGTCGGTTTCTTCCGGCATATAAATTTCATACCCATATCCGGCGCGCATCGCCAGGAAAAATTAGCGGAAAAATAGGGTATTCCGCCGGGCAGCTTACTTGCCTCGGTTAAGGCTTTCCGCCTGCCGCAGCAATTTTGACAACCGGTCTCCCAGCACGTGCAGGTCATCACGCGACAGAACCGAGACTATATCCTGATAGCGCTCGTTGGCGGCCGGCACGATCTTTTCGTAGAGCCGGCGGCCGCGGGGCGTCAGGCTGAGATCAAAGCGGCGGCGATCATCCGTGCTCCGGCGGCGCAACACCAACTCCGCCTCCTCCAGCTTCCGGATGGCCCGGTTGGCCGTCATCTTGTCCAGAGACCATATGGCGCTAATGTCATTGGCGCTCGACGTCTCATGCCAGGCCAGGGTCATGATCACCCGCCATTCCGGCAGACTGATCCCGAACTTAGGCTCGACCTCCGCCGAAAACGCCCGAGTAATCCGGTTCGACAGAATATGAATCAGGGTCAGAATGTTTTCGGTGGGCTCATCCTCGGTACGCCGGCTCCCTTTGGACGGGGATCGGCTGCCGGACCGGGATGACAGAGAGGATTTCACCATGGTGTTTGAACCCGCGCGCCGGCGCCTAATCTTTCGGTGAGTCCGGTTGATTGAACGGACTGGCCTTGTCGATCAGCGGATTTTCGCGGCAGGTCCCGGTAATCCGCATGATCGTCGGATAATCGCTGAGATCCACCTTGTTGCGCTCCGCGTTGGCGACCTGAGGCACCAGGCAGGCGTCCGCCATGCCGGGCGTATCGCGATGACAGTAATCACCGGTCTGATCGCTGTCCCGCAGCAGTACTTCCAGCGCGTCAAATCCCAGCCTGATCCAATACTCGATCCATTGCGCCTGGGCTTCCGGAGATTTTTCCATCTCATTTGCCAGATAGAGCCGCACCCGCAGATTGTTGATCGGATGAATATCGCAGGCGACCACATTGGCCAAGGCCCGCACCCGGGTCCGGCCGGCCTGGTCCGCCGGCAACAGCGCCGGTTCGGGATAGACTTCTTCCAGATACTCCATGATCGCCATGGACTGGGTGATCTTGAGATCGCCGTCAATCAGCGTCGGCACGAAGCTCTGCGGGTTGAGGGCCGCATAGTCGTCCTTGAACTGCTCGCCGCCATCGCGGGTCAGATGCACCGCGATTTGCTCATAGTCGAGGCCTTTAAGATTGAGTGCGATCCGCGTCCGGTACGCCGCGCCGGACCAGTGGTAATCATAAAGTTTCAGCATGGAATTTCCCGCCCCTCCCCGAGAGCATCAGTAAACGGCCAGACCATAGTCCAGGCTCTCGCCGTGAACAAGATAACGGTGTCTTACGGGGGCGCTAGTTGGATTTGACGCTGTCGGCGGCGACGCTGAGGCCTTTAATGCTGTCCGGATTGGCCGGGGGCGAGCCTTTGCGCAGCCGGTCGATAAGCTCCATCCCGTGGATCACCCTTCCCCAGACTGTGTATTTGCCGTTCAGATGGCGGGCATTGCCGAGGGTGATGAAAAACTGGCTGTCGGCGGAATTCGGGTCGTTCCGGCTGCGCTTCATGCCGACCGTTCCCCGCACGAAAGGCTGACTGGAAAATTCAGCCTGCAGCTTTGTACCGCTGCCGCCCCGCCCGGTGCCGGTGGGATCGCCGGTCTCGGCAGCAAAGCCCGCCTTTACGTTATGAAACGCCTGGCCGTCATAGAATTTCTGGCGGACCAATTGGCGAATTCTTTTAACGTGGTTGGGCGCCGCGTTAGGCAGCATCTCAATCACCGCCGTGCCGTGGGAAAGTTCAAGAAGTAGGACGTTGTTCAGGTTTTTACCCTGCAGCACTTTCTGAATCTTGGCGTCCGCCGGCTTGGGCAGGGATGCTACTTGCGAGCTGCTATTCGAGGATGAGGTCTTGGCCGGCGCTGCGGCGGCGGTCGATTGAGATTTTGTGGTGGAGACGCCGGCGGTGCCGACCATGCTCACCATTTTGTCGACGGCCTGCTGCATCTCCGCCGAGGGCTCTGGCGCAAACCCGGCAAACTGGGCCGCCGAGACCCGGTAGACCTGCCCGGCGCTGACCAACTGCCCGCCGGCTTGGGAGTCGACCTGGACCGCGCCTTCGTGCACCGCCAGCTCCATGCCCCGGCTGGTCGCCAGCACATCAAAAGCCGTCCCGCGAATACCGAGGAGGGCGTGGGGCGTCTTTACTTTGACGTCCATCTTCACCGACGGCACGGAGGCGAAACGCAGAATACCCCGCGCCAGCTGCAAGGCGCCGGTCACTTTGCCCTGATTGGGGTTGTAGAGCATCTGATCCAGGGTGATGTCCGACAGCTCGCCCACCAGCAGTTTGGTATCGTCCTTAAACCGGATATCCGTGCTGCTGGCGCGCCCGGTGCGCACCCGCTGATTTTGGATCAGCGCGTCGCCGGTCCGGATCGTTTTGGTCACCGAATTACCGTAGACCTTGTTCACCACGTTTTTCGCGGTGCCGATCGGCGTCGCGGCAAAAACCTGCACGCCCAAAGCCACGCCGGCCAGGGCGGCGGCGGATAAAAAGATGGATCGTTTGTGTCGCGCTATACGGCTTTGCATAAGGTCCTCGTTCCGGCGGTCAGGCAAAGTCTGAGTATTGTTTTTGGCGTTTTCCCTGCGACGCGTCTTATCCTAACCATAAAACATGAATCCTTGGTTAGGAAATCGACCGGATCAATTGACAGGGCAGTGATCCGTGGCAAACTCCGCCCATCGGACAACAATTGGACCACGCAGCCATGAAAATCAGCAAACTCGACCATATTTCGATCAGTACGGACTGTTTGGAGGAGACCAAGCGCTTTTACTGCGATCTTTTGGGGATGGAGGAAGGCTTCCGCCCGCAGCTTAAGACCACGGGCTATTGGCTCTACGCCGGCGAGGATGCGCTGATCCATCTGGTCGAGCGCGGTTCCGGCGATCCGGACGGAGACACCGCGCCCCGGGAAAAGGCCGATACCAATGATATGATTGAATCCGGCATGGATGATCACATCGCCATGTCGGTCGAGGATTCCTCGGGCCTGGTTCAATATATGAAAGACAATGACATGGCCTATTGGGACCGGCTGCTGGCGGACCGGGGCCTCTATCAGGTGTTTATCCGTGATCCCAACGGGGTGATCCTCGAACTCAACGACTATTCGCCGGCCCTCGACAAAATTGATCCCATGGTGGTGCAGGGCAAGAACTAGCGGCCGCCGGCGAATGTCCGCAGTCCGCTCATTTTTCGCCGAGAGACGCCCCTGGGCGGTAGTCATTGTCGCCCTGCTGTTCGGCCCGTTCCTGGGCATGCTGTATTTGGGACGCGGCGGCTGGAGCCTTTTCTATCTGGCGCTAGAGCTGCTGACCTTTATTGTGCCCTTCGGGCTGGTCCATATCGGCTTATTCACCGCCGACCCGGTTTTCACCTGGGACATCCTGCACATTGTTTGGGTCTTAGCCGGTACGGGCCATGGCTACGCTCTGGCGAAGAAAGAACAAGCGGCGCACCCCGCGGTCTGGTACGCCCGCTGGTACGGCCTGGGCGGCATCTATGTGCTGACCGTATTGGGCGTGGAGCTCTTCCGATGGTTTGCCTACGCGCCTTATAAGATGCCGGACGCCGCCCTGCTGCCGGCCCTGAAAGCCGGCGACTATGTCCTGGTTTCCAAATCGGCCTACGGCTATTCCCACCACTCTTTTCCGTTTCCGGTGCCGGCGATCCGGGGCCGGGTGTTCGCCGCCCCGCCCGAAAAGGGCGACATTGCTGTGGTTAAGGCGACCAATGATGCAGACGGGGTTCTGGTCCGCCGCATCGCCGGCCGGCCCGGCGACCGGGTGCGCCTCGCGCACGAGCGGGACGTCACCGTGCCCAAAGGCCACTATTTCGTTCTTGGGGGCAATCGGGATATCCGCCCCGGCAGCCTGATTCCGGAAGAGAATTTGATCGGCCGGGCGACGCACCGTCTGTGGGACGGCCGCGAAAGAAAATTCAGGTTTACGTCAGTCCTATGACGGCGGGGTGGAATCCCCCTCGCCCAGCGCCCGCTGCATAATCACCGAATCGACCCACCGGCCATGCTTGAACCCGGTGGAGGGCAGCAGTCCCACCTGTCTGAAGCCGCAGCTTTTGTGCAGATTGATGGACGGTTCATTTGCTGAATCGCCGATGACCGCGACCATCTGGCGAAACCCGGCGTCGGCGCAGATCTCGATCAACTGGCTGAGAAGGGTCCGGCCCACCCCCTGGCGCTGAAAGTCCGGGGACACATAGACGGAATTCTCCAGCGTGTGATTGTACGCCGGCCGGTTACGGTAAACAGAGGCATAAGCATATCCGGCGACCCGGCCGTCAATCTCGGCCGCCAGATAGGGGTGACCGCGATCCGTGATGATTCGCCAGCGCCCGACCATTTCATCGCGGTCAGGCGGATCAATTTCGAACGAGGCGAGACCGGTCAAAACATAGTGGGCATAGATCGACTGGATCGAGTCGAAGTCGGCTTCTGTCGCCGGGCGGATTTGAATTTTGTCGGACATTCAAGGTCTTACTCGTGATTTTCGGCCCCCATCAAACGGGCGGGAAGCGGTAAGTCAAGGCCCGATTACGGGCACGAAATTTCTCTGAATCTGTTTTACCTTTTTGTAACCAATACCCACCTAGACTTCAGGCTCTTCACCCAGGAGACCTGAAAAATGAACTATGCAATTCAATACCACGACTTCAGCAA
>JAYQGD010000125.1:0-7277 GCA_038140415.1 Rhodospirillaceae bacterium | reverse complement strand
AGCAGACTGCAAATCGTAGCTTACGTCACTGTCCGAATTCCGGGGAGTAGCTCAGCTGTAGAAGCAGAAGTTCTGGCAAATCCACTAGTACCGGATTTGCTTGATTACTAAAATAATGGTTTACGAGTATTGATATTGAGCTTTTTCTGCCTATCTCAAGTCAACGGGTTCAAGGGAATGTCTGTAGGATAGTCGCTAGAATGGGTGATCTGCTCCAAGCTCGATCTGAGCTTCTTAAGGCTCCAATATTCAGACCTGACGCGATACGGACTATCGGTGACTTGCGAAAACTGATGGAGCATCACGTATTCGCTGTCTGGGATTTTATGTCCCTGGTGAAAGCCCTGCAACGTGAACTAGCGCCCGCGCGCCGAGTATGGTTGCCGCCACGTGATCGTGAGGGAGCCCGCATGATTAACGAGATCGTTCTATGTGAAGAAAGCGACTACGGTCCAGATGGAGAGACACCATTATCTCATTTTGAATTATATCTGGAGAGTATGCGCGAAGTGGGCGCAGATACAGCCCGTATAGAGAATTTTGTTTACACTGTCGCTCAAAGAGGCTTTGACCAAGCATTAAACGAGGCGAACCTACCTTCGGCAATCGATCAGTTCGTTAAGCATACATTCGGTATAATCAGATCCAACAAACCCTGGATTATATGTGCCACTTTTGCTCATGGACGTGAGTCGATCATTCCCGATATGTTCCAACACTTTAGAAAATCGCAAGCGATGCAGAGTCTAGATTGCCCCGCATTTGACTACTACCTTGCCCGCCACATCGAAGTAGACGGCGGGGTCACAAACAGTCCGGGACATGGTGAGTTAGCACTTCGTCTTTTGAGCAGATTGTGCGATGATATTCCTAGTAGGCTCACCGAGGCTGAGAACGCTGGAGTGGATGCTTTGCGGATGCGAGGCCGGTTCTGGCGTGGAATTGCGTCACAGCTGGAAATAAAAACAGCAGCGTAGATCTCTTTAACTCGGCATTAAGCCTAATCTATCTCAATTATCCCTCTACAAAACTAATTAATTCGCAGCCCAACCACTGGCTAATACCAGTTTGTGTTAAGTGTTGGGATCGTTGGTTAGGAACTCGATCTCGTCTCCATTGTCGCGGATCGCCCGGTCGGAAACCGCGACTCCCATCACCCGCGTGTAGAATTCGAACATGGGTTCGAAATCGGCCACCCAGATGCCGGCGTGGTTGAGGCTCATTCGCGGGAGTTGGCTCATGACCGTCTCCTCTGTTTGCACACACCCCTATATTTTGAGGCGTGGATAGACGCGGCGTGCGTTGCCTTCAAAGATCAACTGCTTTTCGTCGTCTTCGAGATACGGCGTCGCGTCAATATATCGCTTCGTGTCGTCGTAGTTGTGTCCGGTGGTCGGATCAATGCCCTTCACCGCGCCCAGAAGTTCAGACGCGAACAGGATGTTCTTCGCCGGGATCACCTTGGACATGCAGTCGATGCCCGCCTGGTGATAGACGCAGGTGTCAAAGAACACGTTGTCCAGCAGGTGATCTTCCAGCAACGGCTTGCCCATGTCCTGGGCCAGGCCCCGATACCGGCCCCAGTGGAACGGCACCGCGCCGCCGCCGTGCGGGATGACGAACTTCAGGTTCGGGAAATCCTTGAACAGATCACCCAGGATCAATTGCATGAACGCCGTCGTGTCGGCGGCGATATAGTGCGCGCCGGTGGCGTGGAAGTTCGGATTGCAGGAGCTGGAGACGTGGATCATCGCCGGGACCTGTAGTTCTTCCATCTTTTCATAGATCGGATACCACCACTTGTCGGTTAGCGGCGGATCGGTCCAGTACGCGCCCGACGGATCGGGGTTCAGGTTGCAGCCGACAAAGCCCAGCTCGTTGACGCAGCGCTCCAGTTCCGGGATGGAGTCCCTGGGCTCGGTCCCCGGAAACTGCGGCAACTGGCAAACGCCGATGAAATTGTCGGGATACAGTTGGGTGATCCGGTAGATCATGTCGTTGGAGGCCTGAGACCATTCGATGGAGGTCTCCGCCGTACCCAGGTGATGGCCCATGCCGGAGGCGCGGGGTGAAATAATGGTGACATCGGTACCGCGTTCCAGCTGCTTTTGCCGCTGGTTCGGCTCGATGGTTTCCTTGATCTCGTCGTCGGTGAAATCCAGGAGTTCAATGGTACGCTTGTAGTTGCCGTCCTCGACCGACTTCAACTGGTCCTGACGCCATTGTTTGAATTTTTCCGGCTCGGTCGTGTAGTGGCCATGAATATCGATGATCATCTATCTGTCTCCTGTCTTTTCTTAGCTGCGGCCGGTCAGTCCCAGGCCTTTTTCCAGGCCGGCATAAGACCGGGTAGGCCCGGACATGATGAACCGGTAGCCCTCGTCCATGATGCGCTGCATGTTGCCCGGATTGGCGTGGGGATGTCCGACCACCACTTTGTTGTCCTTACAAATCTTGACCACTTCGGCCATGGCCTTCAGCAGTTCCGGATGGTCATATTCGCGGGGGTAGCCCAGTTCCTGGCCCAGATCACCCTCGCCGATCAGGATCACCCCGATACCCGGCACGTTTTTCAACATGTCTTCCAGGTTGTCGATGCCCGTGGTGTCCTCGATCTGAATGATCACCAGGATTTCCCCATTCGGGTCCAGCGGCCAGACGTCGGCCTTTTTATAATATTCCTGATTAGTGAGGCCCCAATAACGGCAGGCCCGGGTCGGTCCGTCGCCGCGGATGCCCTGGGGCTCAAAATTCGGTTTGTCGGATAGGCGCGGATACCGGCAGGCGGCCACCGCGTTATAAGCTTCTTCAGCGGTCGAAATATGCGGCCAGACAACGCCGTAGACGCCGCTGTCGAGCGCCTGCTTGGCCTGCCACTGCGCCATCTCCACCCCATTGACCGGCACCCGGACCAGCGGCGTCACCGCCGGCGCGACCGAGCCCGAGCTCGCGATGGCGCGGCGATCCAGCATGAACTGCAGCGCCATACTCAACTCGCCCGCATCCCACGGATTGTGTTCCGCTTCGAAGACGATGCCGTCGAACTTGCTGTTGGTCATGGCGATTGCTGATTGCTGGTCGATCGGCGAGAAGGCGGAAAAGGCGATGCCCTTTTCCAGGGCCGCGATTATGCCGTTCAGGCGAGGCAGGTCGCTCATATCTGATCATCCCCGGTTTTGGTTCGTTTTATGGTCCTTCGTTTTCATATCCGCCACCCTATATTGCAAGGCTTTTGTCGCGAAAGCGCCATGTTGCGCCGGGCATTCGCGCCTTGCCGAGCCCCATCCGGCGGCTTAACGTAGCCGGGCCGAGAGGGAGGAAATTGATGGCAGAAATTGTCGCCGGATTCGGATCATCGCACAGTCTTATCCTGGTCATGGAACCGGAGGATTGGGTGGCGCGCGCCAAGTTCGACCGCACCGTCAGCCATCCCTATCGCGGCAAGGAGTATACATTCGACGAGCTCAAGGAGATCCGCACGGACAAGGACTATGAAACCCTCTGCGGCGATGCCCAGCGGCAGATCCATCATGACCGCAACCAAGCCGCCATCGCCAAGCTGGGCGACACGATCCGGGAGGTGAACCCGGACGTCCTGGTGGTCATCGGCGATGATCAGGACGAATGGTATTCCGCCGCCATGCAGCCGGCGATCACCATCTTTCACGGCGACGGCATTCTGAACTCGGCCTACGACCCGAAGGATCATGAACACAAGCACCCCACCATCCAGATGGTGGAAAGCAAACGCCACACGCCCGAAGACACGCTTTACCCTGTAGCGGCGGAGCTGGCGGAACACATGATCACCACGGCGGCGGCCAATGATTTCGAGGTCACCTCGTCCAAGGACATGCCCCATGACAAGAACGGCAAGCCCATCGGTATCGGCCATGCCTATACGTTCATCTGTCGCCGGGTGCTGCAGGACAAGCCAATCACCATGGTGCCGATCCTGGTGAACACCTATTACCCGCCCAACAAGCCGTCGCCCCGGCGCTGCTTCGAGTTCGGCAAGACGCTCGGCAAGGCGATCCGCTCCTGGGACGGCAATCAGCGGGTCGCGCTGTTGGGCTCAGGCGGGCTGAGCCATTTTGTGATTGATGAGGATTGGGACCACAGGATGCTGGAGGCCATGCGCACCGGCGACTTCCAGGTCCTGGTGGACGAGCCCGACATCATCTACCGCTCCGGCACGTCGGAGGTGAAGAACTGGCTGATCATGCTGGGCGCTATCTCGGACTGTGACTTCGAGATGGAGCTGATTGATTACGTACCGTGCTACCGGTCGGAGGCCGGCACCGGCACGGCAATGGGATTTGCCGCCTGGCGCTAGGCCGGGCATCACTATTTTCAGAGGAGGACACACTCAAATGCCGAAACGCGAAGCACTCACCGGACCCAATATCCCCGAACACAACCAGCCGTTCCCGCCGGCGGTCAAAGTCGGCAACATGGTCTTTTCCGCCGCCGTGGGCGGCGACGATCCGGAAACCCACGAGATTCCGAAAGACATCGAGTCTCAGGTGAAGAACATGTTTCAAAACGTCCGCAATATCATGGAGCGGGCAGGCGGCTCCCCGGCGGATATCGCCAAGGCGTCGGTCTTTGTGAAGGACCGGGACGACCGCAAATACATCAACCCGGAATGGATCAAAATGTTCCCAGACGAGGACGACCGCCCGGTGCGCCACACGTCGATCCACGACATGGTCCCCGGCCGTAAGGTCCAGATCGAATTCATCGCGGTGATGGATTAGGGGTCTACTCCCTGACCCCTTTCAAATGAATGGACCGCCACTCGGCGGCAAGGCGCTGGGCGTCCAGGGTCTCTTCGCCGGTCAGGTGCTCAGCCAAGTCTAGGATCACGTAGCTGGCGCCCTCGTGGCCGGCGGCGATGGCGATGTCGCACCACATATAGGCCAGCACATAGGATTGCCGGACCCCGTCGCCTTTTCTGTACATGAGGGACAGGAACATCTGCGATTGGGGGACGTTCTCGGCGGCCGCTTCCAGGAACAGTTCCCGCGCCCGGTCAAAATCCCGGGGCACGCCGCTGCCGGTGTAATACAGCGTGCCGAGCGCGCTTTTTGCCTTGGCGGAGCCCTCGTCCGCCAGCTTACCCCAGATAAAAGCGGCGGTGCCGAAATCGCCGATGTTATAGGCCGTGGTGCCCTTGTTGAACTCGGCCTCGACGTTTGATTGGGCGTGGGCAGGCCCGACGGCCAAAACGATGATGACGACGAAAACTCTCCACATTGGCGGAGTATGGCACAGGCGCACAGGCAAAGACGAGTCGGATTTCACCGCGCCTGCCGATGGTATATACTTGGGCTAAACGGAAGGACCCGCCCCATGCGCCTTGGCGTTATCGCCCTTTGTCTTGTTCTCGGTCTCGTGGCCGCATGCGGCCCGGCGGCGAGCACGTCCTTCGAAGACGGTAAGAAAGCCTATGAGGCCAAGAACTATGAGACGGCTTTTCAGATTCTGTTGCCCCATGCGAAGGCCGGCCGCGCCGAAGCCCAGTTGATGGTCGCGGACATGTACAATATCGGCCGGGGCGTGGCCCAGGATAACGCCGCCGCCATCATGTGGTATCACGAGGCCGCCGCCCAGGGGAACGACGAGGCCATCCAGATGCTGGGCCAGGGCATGCGGCTGCTGGGCGAAAGCACGGACTAGCGTTTAGGAGTATCCTTCCATCGACTTCCTCCACCAACTCGACGGCGTTACGCTGTATATCCTGGTGAGCTTGGCCATCGCCTTCGGCGCGTTCGTCAAAGGCGTCGCCGGGGCCGGCCTGCCGATCCTGGCGGTGCCGCTCCTCTCCGCCATCGTCGGGGTGGAGCACGCCATTTCGGTTATGATCATCCCGTCCTTCGTCTCCAATGTGGTGGTGGTTTTTATGCTCAGAAAGGAGATGCGGGCGAATTGGGAGCTGTTGTCATGCATCGGCTTCGGGCTGGTGGGCACCACGCTCGGCGCGTGGCTGCTGGCCATCGCCAACCGGGAGGTGATGTTTTTAGTGCTGGCCGCCTGGGTCGGATTCTATCTGCTGCTTCGCCAAGCCAAACCCGATTTCCAAATCCCCGATGAACGCACCGGCGTGATCGCCCCGCCCGTCGGCTTTGTCACCGGTATCTCTCAAAGCGCCACGGGCCTGTCCTTCCCCGTCTTTGGACCCTATTGGCAGGCGCGCAACCTGAGCCGGGACAGGTTCGCCTTTAATGCGTCCGCGCTTTTGATGTCGTTCAGCTTCATCCAGGGGATCAGCTTCCTCAATCTCGGCATGCTGACGCCGGAACGGATGATCCAGGGCGCGGCGGCGCTGATCCCCCTGTTTATTGCCCTGGCGGTGGGCCTACGGGTCGGGCCCAAGCTGGACCATCGCCGGTTCAATATGATCATCACCGGGCTGCTGATCGCAACGGCGCTGGTCTTGGTCTATCGCGGGGTGACCGGCATCCCCTGGGACCAGTGGTTAAGCTGAGGAGACACTATTTATGCCGAGGATGAGTATCGGGGAGACCGAGCTGAATTACGCGATTTCCGGCAACGCCGCCGGGCCGTGGGTGACCCTCAGTCATTCCCACGCCACGGACAACGCCCTATGGCGGCATCAGATCGAGGCGCTGGCGGCGGACTATCATGTGCTCGCCTACGAGGTGCGCGGCCACGGGAAGAGCCCGGCCACGCCGCCGCCCTACTCCATCGAGATATTGTCGGACGATGTCATCGCGCTTTGGGACGGGCTCGGGATTTCTCAGAGTCATTTTATCGGGCTGTCCATGGGCGGCACGACCGGTCTGGGAATCGCCATCAGATATCCAGAGCGGCTGTTGAAGCTGATCGCCTGCGATTGCCATGGTCAGGCCCATCCGCCCTTCAAGGCGGCGTGGGAGCCTCGGATTGAACTGGCGCAGAGTTCCGGCATGGCGGCGCTGGTCCCCTCGACCCTCGACCGCTGGTTCGAACCGGCGGTTCAGGCCCGGAACCCCGAGATGATGGCGGCGGTCACCCGGATGATCACGGAAACCAGCATCGACGGCTATGTGGGCGGCGCGCGCGCGCTGCAGGGGATCAATTATGGCGACCGGCTAGCCGAAATCACTGTGCCGATCCTTTACATCGCCGGCGCGCAAGACAAAGGCGCCGTCGCCAACGGGGTCAAACAGATGCACCAAGCCACACTCGGCTCCCGGTTTGTGGAGATTGATCCGGCGGGGCATCTGTCGTGCCTGGAAAACCCGGACGCCTTCAACCAAGCCGTCCTGGAC
>JAYQGD010000124.1:0-7290 GCA_038140415.1 Rhodospirillaceae bacterium | reverse complement strand
GCTCTATACTGACCCAGAAATTTTCAAGCTGGAACTGAACCGGATATTCGGCGCGGTCTGGGTTTACCTGGCCCACGAAAGCCAAATCCCTAACAACAACGACTATATCACGGCCAAACTGGGGCTAAGGCCTTTGATCGTGGTCAGAGATGCCGAGGGCGGCATCCGGGCGCTCTACAATCGCTGCACTCACCGAGGGGCCACCATCTGCCGCCAGGACAAGGGTTCGGCCAAGTCCTTCGCTTGTCCCTACCATGGTTGGAGCTATTTTAATTCGGGCAAGCTGAGCGGCGTGCCTTGGCCTGACGGCTACGCGGATGATTTCAGTGACAGTAAGTTTAATCTGGCCCAGGTGCCGCGCGTCGAATCCTATCGTGGCTTTATCTTCGGCACCCTCAACATGGCTGCGCCGTCGTTGGCTGACTATCTGGGCCCAGCAGCAAAGCCCTTGGATGAATGGCTAGACCGGCATCCCGGCGGCAAGGTGCAATTCGCCGACGCCAACCGGCTGAAGTTCAAGGGTAACTGGAAGCTGCTCTACGACAATTCGGCGGACGGCTATCACGTGCTGTTTTCCCACCGCTCGCTCCTGGCCATGGAAAACCGCTTGGAGGAAGACGGCGATAAGGGCATGTCCTTCTACAAAGAGAGCCCGGACAACGCGCCCATGTATGTCCACTATCTGGGGCATGGACATCACGTCAAAGACAAGCGCCCGAACATTGAGAACCGCCCGGGCGCGCTGTGGGCGATCGAAGGTCCTCATCCGGGGATGGAACACTACGAGGCGCGATTGCGGGCTGACTATGGTGAACGCGCGGACAGGCTGTTGGACTTGGCGTCGTCCGAACCCGTGAATATCAACATTTTTCCGAACCTTCACATTCTGGGGAACCATGTGCAGGTGATGCAGCCGATCTCGGTCACCGAGACGGACACGACCTGGTACGGCACGGCGGTGGTCGATGAGACCGGGGAGTTGAACGGCGCGGAAGGTCTGATCAACGCGCTTCGCATGCGGACCCAGGAAGCCTTCCCGAACTTCGGCGAGGTGGACGACCTGGTGAACTTCGAACAAATCCAGGCCGGGCTGGCGGCGGAAGAGGATGAGTGGATCTACATGCATCGTGGCTTGGATATTCCCGGCCGCATCACGGAGGAAGAGGGCGGCATCATCCGCGGACCCGCCACGGATGAGGTCTTCATGCGGGAGTACATGAAGGAATACAAACGCCTGATGACCACCCAACCCGACATCCAAGTGCGGAGAGATGTCTGATGGCGGGCGATCAGGTCAAAGACCCGTCGCGGGAGTCCTACTATGTCTCCGACGAGTTCTATGAGGCGCTGGTTGGGGCCTATTCCGGTTGGGATACGGATGACGCTGAAAGCCATGATCCGTTCCTTCGAGAAACCTGCCGAATGTTCCTGGAAAAAGAAGCGCGATGTCTGGATCAGGGCCGGCTGGATGATTGGCTTAGCCTCTTTGCGGACGAGTGCGCCTACTGGATCCCCGCCACGCCGGACGGCGGCGACCCCCGCACCGAGATCACCATCGCTTTTGATGACCGCCGGCAATTGGAAAGCCGGGTCTATCGGCTGAACACCGGTCATGCCTGGTCTCAGCAGCCTGTGTCGCGTACGTCCCGGATGGTGAGCAATGTCTCCGTGTTCGAGACGGCTGATCCGGATATTTCCATGGTCCGGTCGAACTTCACCATCGCGGAAATCCGAGCGGGCGAAACCCGAAGCTGGGCCGGCTGGTGCGGCCACCGTTTGCACTGGGCGGGAGATAGGTGTGAGATACTGGTCAAGCAGGTCAACTTGATCGACTGCGATCAGAATTTGAGAAATCCGAGTTTAATTCTTTAGAGAACTACTCCGCCGGCGAGGTCTGCTGCTTCGGGACCATGAATTCCCGGCTGACAATCATGCCGCCGATGATCACGCCCGCCACATCCGTCCAGAAGCCCCAGTCCGCAGCCCCTGACGGGAAAAGGAGTAGGCCGCCCGCGAGCGTAAAGACGGTCCGTTGCAGGGCTGTCAGGTTGCGCCGGAAATAGCCGACAATGGCGATGGATACCAGCCACACGCCGGCCACGGCTGTCCCGATATCGTGCAGCAACTCTAATGGTTCGCCATCCAGCAGGAGGCTCGGTGCGAAGATAAACAAGACCGGCACCACGAAGGCTGACCAGCCGAAACGCGTCGCGGCGAAGCCGGTGGCCATCGGCGGACTGTCAGCAAGTTTGGCCGCCGCAAACGCGGCGATTGCAATGGGTGGTGTTATGAATGACAGCATGCCGAAGTAGAGAACATACATATGCGCCGCCATGGGCGTGACACCGACCTCGATCATCGACGGGGCGACCAGGGCCGAGACTAAAACATAAACGCCAATCGTGGGCATACCCATGCCGAGAACGATGCAGACGACGGCGGCTAGGATAAGCAGCAGCACGAAATTGCCTTCACCCAATTGAGACAGCACAAGCGTTAGCGCAAATCCCAATCCGGACTTGGCCAGAATGCCGATGATCATACCAACGGCGGCGCCGATCATAACTAGATCAATGACCAGCACCCCGGTCTCTGCCACGGACCAGAAAATATCCTTGAGGGACATGCGCCGGCCTTTGTAGCCGAACACAAGTCCCAGGACGATCAGCGCAGCGCAAGCGTCCAGGGCCGCTTCTTCCGGTTCCAGGTTCCACCAGAAGAGACCGAAAATCAAAATGGCGAAGGGGATTAGGAAAATCCAGCCGTCCTTAATGACGGTGGAGAGTTTAGGGATCAGCTCTTCTTCGACCCGGGCGATGCCCAGCTTTGCGGCTTCCAGATCCGCCTGCACAAACAGGCCGGTGTAGTAGAGGAACGACGGCACGATCGCGGCAATCGCGACCACCTTGTATTCCACGTCCAGGTCTTCCGCCATGAGGAAGGCGACCGCGCCCATCACCGGCGGCATCAACTGCCCGCCGGTGGAAGCAACGGCCTCAATCGCGCCGGCCGACGTATTGGAATAGCCGCCGCGCTTCATCAGCGGAATAGTGATCGCGCCGGTGGACATAACATTCGAGACCGTGCTGCCGGATATGGAGCCGAACAGTGAGGAGCCGGTAATCGCCACCTTGGCTGCACCACCTCGATAGCGTCCCATCAGGGCAATGGCGATATCGTTCAAAAAGTCGCCCGCGCCCGACCGTTGCATCAAGGACGCCATCAACAAAAAGGCGACGACAATGGTGGTGACGATCTTGATGGGCAGGCCCATCAGGGCGTTATTATCAAACGTTAGGTAAGTGACCAGGTCGCCGAATTCGATCTTTTGGCCTTGGAGAGAGCCCGGCACATATTGTCCCAACACACCAAACAAGATGAAGAAGACCAGCACGGCGAGGAGAATCATGCCGACCGTCCGCCGGAGTCCCTCCGCACACAAGAAGAGAATGATGATGGCCGTGATGACCGCGTCTGTTGGCTGATAAACGACTTCGTCCGCCAGGCGGGGATACTCCACCCCCAGATATAAACACGAAGCGAGCCCCATGAGGCCCAGGGCCCAGTCGTACCACGGTATGGGGGTGGCCCGTTTGCCGTAATTGTAGGGGACATGGACGAAGGTCAGCAGGATGCCGACACCGACCATCGGGAACATGAATTGCTGGTCGTAAAGTTGTAGACCCAATAGTGATCGGTATAGGTCCAACGACTCGCAAATCGAGGCGATCGTCAGGACGACTGCTAGCGTGATGATGAACGTCCGGGTTTTAAGCGGCGCCGGAGAAACTTTCTGAGCTTCACTGATTTGGGGCTCGGCCGTCATGTCGGTCTATCGAAAAAATGAAATGAGACTGATTTTAAAAGAGGAGGCCGCGACGGCGTTGGTTGCCGTCGCGGTCTTGATCCTCTTTACGCACGTCATCCAAATTTGGATGGGCGCGTCCTACATGACGTTCATTTCCTTGTAAAACTTCATGGCGCCCGGATGAACGGCGACGCCATCAAGCTTCAAGTTCATGTTCTCGGGCTTGAAGGCCTTGAACACCGGCGAGATGCCTTCCAGCGCCTTCTTGCCGCCATGCAGCGCCTTGACCGCTTTATAGACCACGTCAGCGGAGGTCTTGGTCGAGGTCATCAGCACCATATCAAAGGCCATGACCATCGTCTTGCCATCGGCGCCCAGGCCTTTTTTCTCGACGAGATAAGAACCCGGATATTGCTCCTGCATCGCCTTCACAGCCGCCGGCTCCGTGTTCATCTTCAGAATGCGAAGGCCGTTGACCTTGGCATCGGCATTGCGAAGACGCGCTCCGCCCAAGGACGAGGCCGTAGCTTCGATGGAGCCTTTCAGGAACAGCTGTGTGCCGCCGTGTGTGTTCGGCACGGGCACGCCGTCAAAGTCGGCTTCTTTCATGCCCGAGTTGGCGTAGAACGCGTTCATGATCGTCCGAACGGTTTTGTGGGCGGTAAAGCCGACTGCAATTTTCTTGCCCTTGAGATCGTTCAAAGTTTTGTACGGCGAAGATTTACGAACGATCATACCGACGGGCAGCGGCACCAATCGGGCAGCGATGACCCAATCCTTGCTGATCGGATGACCTTTATAGGCATTGCGGCCGCCGAGGGCGTCATTGATGTCGCCGGTCGAGTTTACACCGAAGGCCAAGTTGCCTTTGGCAACCAATGGGGTGTGGTGAGCGTTTGACGTGTGCGGCACGGCGCGAGTCTTTAGCCCGGCCGCATCGGCCATAATCTTGGCGACGCCGGCGCCGATCCGGTTGGTGAGTGATGCCTGCGGGCCGGTACCGACACCAACCGCCTGCGCGGAAGCCTGATCGGAAATGGCCATGGCCGCGAGTCCAACTATGACGAAACCTAACTTTTTCATGAATTCCTCCCTTGTTTCAGTTTGACGCTAAGCTTGTTGTTATCCCAAGATACTAACTAGAAATTGTTCGGGTGCCTAGCAGTTAACGGAATATTGCTTCACCCATGACGAGGGAAAAGCATGTCAGGACCAAAAGTTCATATTTATCAGGCGGTTGACGAAACCGGAGAGTCGCACGAACGGTTGCGCAAACACGGCATTGAGCTCGTTGTTGCCGAGGGAATCTGGGCCGAAAAGGCCAATGTTCGGGAAAAGGTGGAGCAGCGTTTCGATGCAGACACCATCGTTGCGGCAGGGGTCGCGAACCTGTCCCTCCGGATCACCGGGAATTCTTTCAATAATGCGCCGGACCTGCGGGCCATCGTCAAATATACCGTCGGCTTCGACAATGTTGATGTCGATGCTGCGACCGAGAAAGGCATCATTGTGGTGCATAGCCCGACGGAAGGGAACTGGGGCGGCGTGGCCGAAGGCGTCATGGCCTACATGCTGACCATGATGAAAAAGGTGCGTGAGAAAGACCGGCATGTGAAGAACGGCGGCTGGCGTGATTGGTCTCTGGCCGGCACCTATATCGGCGCGCGCCAAATTGATGGCTATGAAGGCCTGACGATCGGCATCATCGGGTTGGGGCGCATCGGTTCCCGGCTGGCCGACCTGCTCGCGCCGTGGAGGGTCAAACTCATCGCCTATGATCCCTATGTGGATGATTCAAAGTACGTGCATCACAACGTGAAGAAGGTCGACTTGGAAACGTTGCTTAAGGAATCCGACGTGGTGACCCTCCACTGTGACCTGAACCATGAGACGCGGGGGATCATCGGTGCGGAACAATTGGCGCTGATGAAACCGACGGCGACCCTCATTAATGCGGCGCGCGGACCCATGGTGGATATCGACGCGCTCTTCGATGCGCTGGATCAGGATAAGATCGCCGGCGCGGCGCTTGATGTGCTGCCGGAGGAGCCGCCGGATCCTCAAACCTATCTGCTCGGCCTTGGGGACAAAATTTTGTTGTCGCCTCACATGATCACGGCGAATGGCGGCACCGGCCTCGGCATGGCGATCCCGTGGGTGGAGAAGGCTATTCTGGATATCCTGCGCGGAGACGTGCCGAAGCATGTGGCCAACCCGGACGTGCTGCCCAAATGGCGGGAGCGGTTTGAGGGAAAAAGTCTAATCGGATAGGTGTCCGATTAGACCTAGTCCCGCGAATAAAGTTGGCGCTTATATTCCAGCGTCCGTTTGTTGAGGTACTCTTTGATTTCCGGCGTAAGGGCGGCAAGGCGTTGGGCGGCCTTGGCTTCCGCCTTGAGGTACCTGTCCGTGGGTGGGCCTGTCTCCGAGGAATTGAATTTTTCCATGCGCAAGAGTTGGACGTCGGTGAAGACCTGCTTCTGATCGAGTTCCAATAGCGCTTCTTCAAGATGCGATAGAGATTGGCTGTAAAGATTCGTCTCCGCGCCGTGGATCAGCGACAACAGATACTTTGCCTCTTCAATACTTTCGCACATGAAGTAGTCGAAATACCGGTGCCAGAACGGCAGGTTCCACATGCCGTGCGTGCCGATATCCATTTCATCGAATGGGGCCAAATTTATCCCCGGATCGATCATCCGGCCGGCAAGCAGAGCAACTTGTTCGGTCCAGGCATCCGCATACCAGAACGGGAAATAGTCGGGTAAAAAACGGCCGACCGCATTAACCCATTCCGCACTTGCAGCCCACAAGACAAAATCCTCCGCCGGGCGGGTTGCATCCCTAAGTTTGCAAATCATCAGCCGAGCTTCAGGGCCGGTCCGATAGACATCCCGCAGCATCTCGTCCCAGCCGTCCGACAGCATCTCGTAGTCATCCGTGACGACCAGATAAATTCCGGCATTAGAGGATTGATACCAGAGGTTATTGATACCTTCGGTCAACGTCGTGGGGCGCGGCGCGACATGATGTTTCAACGTGATCTTCAACTCATGTATCCAATCGGAGTTAACGAGCGCCAGCGTCTCTATGTCATCGTCATCAACCAAAAGCCATTGTTCGATCTGCGCATGGCCTCCGGCCATGGCATTCAACGACGCGACACTCCGGCGAAGATGTTCGGGCCGTTTGCGTGTCGGGGTTAGCACCACGATCCGCTCCGGGTCATCGACAGGTTTCCACCGGCCGACGGGCGTGAATGCCTCAGGCGGAAAAAATCGGGCGTCGTCGGCGAGGAAAGTCATCTGGGTCCACGTTGATGTGCGGGTAGGCGCTTGAGATAGATAATAAGCTTAAGCCTACTATCCGTAAATTTATCTGAGTTTAAACCCGTGATAACATTACTGACCAATCTTTAACCGGGAGGTCTCGAAGTTTAGAGACTTCCTCTGGGAGCCCGGACCTCTCATGCACGAAGGCAG
>JAYQGD010000123.1:0-7296 GCA_038140415.1 Rhodospirillaceae bacterium | reverse complement strand
GTCCGGGGCAAGCTGTTCGGCAAGATGGACACGCCGGAACTGATCAAGCTGTTTAACGACACGGTGAAGGGCTTGCGGGATAAGACCGAGGTCTGGTGCCACACCTGCTGGGGCAACCCGTCACAGCAACGCATCTTCAAGGAAGTACAGAGTTATCAGCCGACCCTGGAGGCCTTGAACGAGGTGGATGCGGACGTGCTGACGTTCGAGACCTGCAGTTCCGGCACTGGCGATCTCAAGGCCATCGGCGAGGTGATCACCGATAAGAAGATCGCCATCGGTGTGATTGATCACCATACGCTCCAGGTGGAACGCCCCGACGAGGTTGCTGATCTGATCCGTGAGGCGCTGAAATATATCCCGGCGGAGCGGTTAATCCTGACGTCGGACTGCGGCATGGGCCGGGAAGGCATGAGCCGCCGGCACGCCAACTACAAGATGGTGTCCATGGTGCTGGGGGCCAATATTGTGCGCCAGGAACTGGGATTGCCGCTGGCGACCTGCCGGACCGAGGATCAGCAGTATTCCCTGGCGGCGACGGCAGACTGATTAGTCCAGCTTGAAAATCCGGCGGGCGTTGAGCTCGTAGAATTTTTCAGGTGCGGCGAGATTAATCTCGGCCGCCTGATCCACCTGCTGCTTGTTTTCCTCGTAGGGATAATCGATGGCGAACATCAGATTGTCTTCGCCGACGACGGATTCGACGAATTTGACCGCCGGCGCCCAATTGTGGCCGGAAGAACAAACGGCAAAGTTCTTCAGGAAATACTCGCTGGGCAGGCCGTCGCAGCGCCAATAGGGGTAGGACGCCTTGGCGCGCCGTGACCGAGAAAATGACCGGTCGATACGATCCAGCCAGAAGGGCAGGCCCTCGCCCAAATGTCCCAAAACGATTTTCAAATTGGGATAGCGGTCAAAAGCGCCCGTCACAATAAGGCGCAGGGCGTGCAGCGCCGTTTCCGTCTGAAACCCCCAGATGGCCGCTTCCAGGTGCCGTTCCGCAAAGGGCGCGATGGCCGCGGGCGGCGAGTGCCGGGGATGGATATAGATGGGGACGTCCAGGCTTTCCGCCGCTTCCAGGATCGGGCTGTACTGGACCGCGTCGAGATATTCGCCCTTGGTATGAGAATTTACCATGGCGCCCTTGAGGCCCAGGCCGATCGCACGTTCCAGTTCCTTGGCTGCCTGTTTGGGCGCTTGCGGGGCGATGGCGGCAAGCCCGGCAAACCGGTCCGGATGTGCTTTCACCGCATCGGCCAGGACATCATTGGCTTCGACGGATAGAGCCTGCGCGGTGTCCGCATCGAATACCTGGACCCCTGGCGCGGTAATGCCGATAAGCTGCATGTCCACGCCGCCTTCGTCCATATGTTGGATGCGGCTTTCGCCCAGGTCCATCAGGCGTTCCGACGCCATCGCGCCCCAGCTGCCGTCCGCATTGATGATCCGGCCGATATTGTGGTGCAGACCGGCTTCGCCGGGCACGCCGTCTTCCAGCAGCACCCGCCATTCCTTGACCAGTGCCTCTGTGGCGAAGGCTTCCTCTATAGCGATCTTTTTCACTAAATTGGCTCCCGTCTACGCCACGAAGGACCAGGACGGCGCAAACTCGTCGATGGTCGTCCGGCGCATGTCCCGCTTGTGGGTGATGTCGTCGTAGGGCCGGCCCCGGTGCAGGGTGCAGCGGTTGTCCCAGATCACCAGATCGTTGGTCCGCCACTTGTGGACGTAGACATACTTTTCCTGGGTGGCGAAGTTGGTCAGCGCCTGCAGCATGTCTTCGCTGCCGTCTTCCGACAATCCGGGGATATAGCGGGCGTGGGCCCCGGTGATGTAGCATTTCCGCCCCGACCGCGGGTTGGTGCGGACCAGTTTTTGATAGGCCGGCGGCAGGCTTTGCTCATGAGCGGGGGTGACATCGTCGAACCCGCCCTTGCGCCTTGAATGCCAGAGGGAATGCTCGACCACCAGATTTTCCATCTGGGCCTTCACTTCTTCGTCCAGATCGTCATAGGCGGCGCGTGTGTCGGCGAATTCCGTATCGCCGCCTTCCGGCGGGATGATGCGGCCGTGCAACATGGACCATTTGGTCGGCAGGGGATTGAACGAGGAGTCCGTGTGCCAGAGCCGGTCGCCGTTGCGCATGGTCCGGCGCGGATGATCTTCCGGTAAAATCTCGTTATCGACGCCCAGGTTGGACGCGTCGAACAGGTATTTCGGCAGACGGTAGACCGGCTGTTTGTTGCCAGACGCCGCCGGCGACGGCGTTTCCCGGGGGCCGAAATAGCGGGCGAATTCGATTTGCTGGTCGTCGGTCAGCTCCTGATCCGGCAGGACGACGACGGCATACGTCGCCATGGCGTCTTCCAGGAATTCCACCATATCGTCGGTGACGGGGCCGGCGGCGTCGAAGCCTTTGACCTCGGCGGCGAACAGAGGATGCAGGGGCGTGATCTCGTAGTTCATGGCTCGGGTCTCTTTCTCGCGTTATTCGGCGGCCTCTTGGGTTGCCGATTGTTCCGCGTCGATCATGGCGCGGAGCGCTTTGCGGGCGATAAACATGGCGGTGTCCGCCGGAATGTGCACCAGTGGCCGTGACGGGTCGAGATTGATGCGTTCCTGTTGCGCTTCCATGATCACCTTGTCTTCCAGGAAGGTCGGATAGGACTCGTTATAAAGCTGCTCCGTCGCCGACGGATCGTCCTGGCGGTAGCCGTTGGCCGCCGACCAGAAGTAATGGAAGGACGTTTCGGTCTCCGGCGTGGCGTGGTGGAGAAGCTGGAAGTGCAGGCCCGGCTGATCCTGGTTTTCTTTCGCGCCCTTGCCGGCATCGATAGCGCCGGTGTTTTGCACGACGGAGCTGGGGGCCACATATTCGAAGCGGTGCCAGCGGTCGATATTGCCTTTGAAACCGACGGCTTTCACATAGGTCGGCGGGGGCGCACCATCCATCATCCAACGTTCCAGCATGCAGCCGTTTTCCGTCGGTGTGGCGGTAACAGCGGCGTTTACATGGACGCTCGGATTGCCGCCGATGGTCTTGGCGTGAACAAAGCCGAGATGGGTCAGGTCCATCAGGTTATCCATCATCATCATGTAATTGGCTTTGATCTGGAACATGGCTTTCTTGTGGGGCCACTTCTCCGGCTGATCATGGAACGGATAGTCGAGGATTTTACTTTCATCCGCCTTGTCCGCATCGCCCATCCAAATCCAGATGATCTGCTGGCGCTCGACAATGGGGTAAGAGCGGACGCAGGCGTCCGACGGAATTTTCTTCTGGCCGGGGACTTCCACGCAGGCGCCGCTGCCGTCAAAAACCAGGCCGTGATATCCGCACTGGATGCCGGTGTCGATCAGCGTGCCGTGGGTCAGCGGCGCACCGCGATGGCAGCACCGGTCCTCCAGGGCCCCAACCTTGCCGTCCTTGTCCCGGAAGATGATCAGCGGCTCATTCATGATGGTGCGGGCGATAAACCCGTCTTCCAGTTCTTCCGGCCACGCGGCGATGTACCAGGCGTTGCGGACAAACGGTTCCATGGTGGTGTCGGTCATGTGGAGCCTCCCTTTTCGGTCATTACCCTGATTCAATGTCATGTTGGTTTCCAAGTCAACGGCGCGGGTAGTGTTTGGCATTCACCGGCGATTTTGGTCTTCTCTGACGCGAAATTGGGGAAGGCCGTAATCATTTGAAAACGCGCGCTGAAAACATTCTGAGCTCCGGCAATCTGCGGGGCATGATGTGGATGGTCCTGTCGGGTCTCTGCTTTGCTGCTAACTATGCCGTGATCCGGCATCTGGCGGCGGACATCCATGTGCTGGAGATGGTGTTCTTTCGCAATTTGTTCGGATTGATGGTGCTGATCCCGTTTATCTGGCGGATCCGGCACACGATCAAACGGCCCAAAAGCTGGTCGATCATCTTCGGCCGGGGCGTTCTCCAGACCGGCGCCAGCGGGCTTTGGTATTACGGTGTCACCCTTATCCCCTTGGCCATGGCGACATCGCTGATGATGATCGAGCCTATTGTAGGCTCCATGCTGGCCATTCTTCTACTCAAGGAACCGAACCAGATGAGCCGCTGGATGGCGGTTGGCGTAGGCTTGCTGGGCGCGCTGATCATCGTCCGGCCCGGACTGATTGAGGTGTCCGTGGGCTCGGCGGCGATCATTGTGGCGGCAATCCTATGGTCCGGATATTTACTGCTCGGGAAGATACAAAGCCGGGATGATCCGGTATCACTTGTCGTCGCCTATGCCAGCGCGATCACGGTGCCCCTGTCGTTGATCCCGGCGCTGTTCTTCTGGGTGACGCCGAACCTCGAACAATTCCTCTGGCTGATCCTGATGGGCGCGGTGGCGACCGGCGGCTATGTTTGCCTGACCAATGCCTACAAGTTGGGTGACGTGACCATTGTATCGCCGCTGACCTTCACGCGGACTATCTTTGCCGCGATTGTCGGATTTTTGGTATTCGCCGAAGCGCCCGAGATTTGGGTCTGGATTGGCTCCATCGTGATCGTCGCGTCGAACACGAATTTGGCGCGGCAAGAGATCAAGGCGGGGAAGAATTAGAATGGTGCGGACAACCATATTTAGCCCTACTCACTCTACTGCGTCACCCCCGAGTTGGTGCCAACGGTAGTTGGGGCCAAGTCTCGGGGGACCATAAATTAGGCTGACACAGATACCCGAGAATTGGTCCTAATTGGCATTAGTCCCAACTCGGGAATGACGGTCGTCTTCATAAAGAAGACTTCCGTCAGGAACGATACGACGGGTCGATCTTATCCAGGCGCCGCAGGTTAGCCGGCCAGTCGGCGGTGCCGCGGCCCTGGCGGTGGGACAGATGCTGCGCGACGGCGCTCTTACAGGTTTCCTCGGACGGCACAATCAATTCCGCCCCGGATGCCATCAGATCGATCTGAATCTGGCAGCCCTTGACCAGATGTTCGGTCAGGCGGAAGGCCTCACCGACGCTGGCGCCCATGGTGACCGATCCGTGGCTCCTCATGAGGAGCACCGGCTTATCGGCCATCGCCTTCGCAATCAGCTCGCGCTCTTCGGCGTTTTCCGTGATGCCGTAATAGTCGTGGTAACCCACCCGGCCATAGAGGAAGATTGCGTCCTGACACAAGGGCAGGAGGCCATCCTTCATCATGGAGACGGCGATGCTGGCTTCTTCATGGATATGGACGGCGGCGTTGACGCCAGGGCGCGCCCGCATGATCCCCGAATGCAGCACAAAGCCCGGACGGTTGACGCCGGCGTTTTCATCCAGCTCCTCATGCATGCTGACCTTGACCAGACTGGAGGCGGTGACCTCGCTCCAGAGCAGTACATGGGGCTTCATCAGGAAGTAATCTGGCTCGCCGGGCACACGTGCCGAAATATGATTGTAAATGCCCGGATTCCAGCCGTTGGCGGTGACCAGCCGGTAGCAGGCGGCCAGGTCCACACGGGTTTCCCATTCTTCCGGCGACACCTCTCCTTCCATCGAGGGGTAGAGGGGCATTTCAAATCTCAGATTGCCGTCCATGGCGTGATTCTCCGATTGATCAATTCGGCGGCTACTTTAGACCACGGGGCCCTAAGCCGTCACTGTAAAAGCTTAAGCCGATTCTAACCGCCGGCGGGCTTCTCGGGCGGCATCTTCCATGGTCATGAACTCGGCGCCGGCCTTCATCAGTTTTTCGACCAATCCTTCGAAGGCCAGCATCCGGTATCCCCGGCCGATCACATAGGGGTGCATGGTGTAGGTGAGAATGCCCCACTCGGTGGATTTCTGCATGTATTGGAATTCGTCCCACCAATTGTCCATGACGGTGCGGGCAGATTGCAGACCGGGCAATGTCATCTCCGGGGTCCGGATATATTCAAAGTGTGGATAGTCGTCGAGGGACCAGCTTATGGGCAATTCGACAAGGCTGGTTTTTTCACCGTAGGTGATTGGCTCGCCCAGTTTTACCTGATCGCCGCGCCGCGCATAAACCGGGTGATAATCGCCGCCCATCAGGCTCGAATCATACTCCATCCCTTCGCTAATCAGCAGATCAATGGTATTCTCTGATAAGTCCCAGGACGGCGACCGGTAGCCCCGTGCCCGCTTGCCGGTGAGTTTCTCAATGGCGTCATTGGCGCGTTTGACGTCGGCCTCTTCTTCGTACCGGCTTTGCTGCGCCGGCGGCACATGGGCCCAACTGTGGTGGGCGACCTCATGTCCGGCCTCAACCACCGCCTCGCAAGCCTCGGGGTGGCTTTCGATTGTGAAGCCGGGAACGAACCAGGTGGAGGGAAGGCCTCTGTCCTTGAGGGTTGAGAGAATCCTTTGGGAGCCGATGATCCCGAATTCGCCACGGGAGAGCGGCGTGGGTGTGGTCCAACCCCTTGAAATAAAACCGGATTCCGTGTCGAAGTCGAACGTAAGGCAGACGATGTGGCGGGCCATACTAGTCCTCTTTAAATGGGGCCATGGAGACCCAACGGTCCTCCGCCGCGCTGGTCAGGCAGGCTTCGGCCAGTTGCACATCCCGAATGCCGGCGGCCAGGTCAGACGGCATGGGCTCATCCGCGTGGACATGGGCCAGGAACTTCTCCCAGCCGACACGGTAAGAATTTTTGTAGGGTTCCGGCGCGGGCACCTTCTTCCATTCTTCGTGATAGTTTACGGCGATTTTCATATCCGACTCGTCCTTGCCGATATTGGACCCGGTAATGAGGTGCGACTCCTCCAGCGTTTGGCTATAGCAGTGCCGGAGTCCACAGACGGCGGAGCCCTTGGTCCCGTCGATCTGCATGGTGAACATGTCATCCCGCTTCACCCTGGTCGCCCAGGAACTTTGGATCGTCCCAACCGCGCCATTCGCCATCCGGAAGATGACCGACGCGCTGTCTTCTACGTCTACATCGAACGGCTGGCCGGCTTCGTCCACCCGCTTGTCCTGGGCGATCCATGTGCTCGCGACAATTTCCGAGATCGGGCCCAGCATACTTTCCACCACATAGCGCCAGTGGGGATACATATCGGATAAGATGCCGCCGCTGCCGGCTTTTTGGTAGTTCCAGCTGGGCCGTTGGGATGCCCTGTCGATGCCGTTAAACACCCACCAGCCGAAGTCGAGGCGGAAGGCAACGATGTGGCCAAAAAAACCCTCATTCACAAGGTGAGCCAGCTTCCGGAAGCCCGGCAGATGGATTTTATCCTCGACCGCGCCGTGTTTGATGCCGGCGGCGCGCACGTCTCTCAAAAATGCCAGGCCTTCCTCGACACTCGGGGCAACCGGCTTTTCGGTATAGA
>JAYQGD010000122.1:0-7306 GCA_038140415.1 Rhodospirillaceae bacterium | reverse complement strand
CGGCGGTCGCGCTCTATAGATTGTTCGAAGGCCGATTGCTTGTTCTCATTGAGCGCTTCTTCGTTGTAGGTGACTGAAATCCGATTGTCCTGGACGGTGACTTCCAGGTTCGTTTCCACCGCGGTCATGATCTTCTGGACCCGCTCCATAGTGCCGGCTCCCGGATCGCGCACATTGACGCTGACCCGCTCCCGGCCGACGCTCAGACCATAGCGGATACGGTCGCGACGAAGGGGCCGCAGTGCATCCCGAATGCCCTCGCCCAGACTGGTGATGCGCTCTGAAATTACGGCACTGACCTGCACCTCCAGAAGCAGGTGAGACCCGCCCTGGAGATCCAGGCCCAGATTGATCTGCTTGTGCGGTATCCAGTCAGGCAGGGAGTCGTTGGTTTGCCGATCCAGCAGATTAGGCGAGGCGAAGTAGAACCCGAGCACCACGATGGCCAGGACCGTAATGACCTTCCATTTGGAAAAATATACCATCTCTCGGGAACTTAAACGCCTGGCCGGATCAGTTGATTATTTCTTGCCGAAAAGGCCGCCCAGGAGGCCGCCGCCGCCGGACTGTTCCTGCTGGCCTGCCGGGCCGGCCATCTGCGCCGCTGCGCCTTCTTTCGAGAGAACCCCGGCGATCATATTTCGCTGCACCTTGACTTTGATGCCCTCGGCGATTTCCACGGCGACTTCGTTTTCATTCAGGACTTTGGTCACCGTGCCCAGGATGCCGCCACCGGTGATCACCTTGTCGCCACGGCGGATCGCCGCCAGCATTTCGCGATGCTGTTTGGCTTTTTTCTGCTGGGGCCGGATCAACAGGAAGTAGAATACGGCAAAAATCAGTACGAGCGGCAGAAGGGTAGCGAAACCGCCATCCCCGCCACCGGCAGCTTGCGCATACGCCGGCGAAATAAACATCTGTGAACTCCTGACAGATAAAACCTCTGGTCTGGCGGGAATATAGCCTCGGACGCTGCCAATGCAAACTCAAACCGTTGATTTTCACGAAAAATTGGCGGGATTCCGTGCTTAATTTTTATTCTGCCATATGCTCCGGCCATTGACGGACTCGTCTTATATGCTAGTGTCCCGCGCCCTCACTTCGGGAGACTGAAAAGCATGAGCGACCGGGACCTGGAACCCCTTCTGAATCGCATCGCCGACGCCCTGGACCGGCTGGCCCCCGCGCCTGTTGAAACGCCGGAGCTGGCGGGGGCGGACGCGTTTGTCTGGCATTCAGACCCCGAAGGTCTGGAAGCGGTGGTGGACGTCAACCGGATCGATCTGTCCCTGCTGCAGGGCATCGCCCAACAAACGGAAATTCTGTACGACAACACCAAGCGCTTCGCTGAGGGACTGCCGGCCAATAACGCGCTGCTGTGGGGCTCCCGCGGCACCGGTAAAAGCTCCCTGATCAAGGCCGTACATGCCCGCATCAATGAAGAAACCCCGGACGCCCTGGCGCTGGTGGAAATTCATCGGGAAGATATCCCGACCCTGCCACGGCTGTTGCATGTGCTGAAAGATTCGGGCCGGCGCTGCCTGCTGTTCTGCGACGATCTGTCGTTCGAGGTCGAGGACACGACGTTCAAGTCACTAAAGGCGGTGCTGGAAGGCGGGATCGAAGGCCGGCCGGAAAATATTCTCTTTTATGCGACATCGAATCGCCGGCACCTTATGCCCCGGGACATGATCGAAAATGAACGCTCCAGCGCCATTCACACGGCGGAGGCGGTGGAGGAGAAAGTCTCCCTCTCAGACCGGTTCGGCCTGTGGCTTGGCTTCCATCCGGTCAAGCAGGACACCTATTTCGAGATCATTGAGGGCTATGCCGACGCGTTCGGCTTGGATATCGATAAGGAAACCTTGCGCGCCGAAGCCCTCGAATGGTCGATGACCCGGGGATCGCGCTCCGGCCGGGTAGCTTGGCAATTTATGCAGGATTTGGCCGGCCGGCTGGGGAAGAAGCTGGAAAGTTAAGGTCGCTCGAGGGCGTTATCTGCGGCCCACCGGCGGAAGTTCGGCTTCGAACTCGGCGATCTGGTCAATGCCCGGGCGCATGTCGGACATGATGAACTCCGCCCGCCGGTTAGGACCGCCGCTCCGAAGGTCAGGAAACTGATCATGCCAAGACTGCATCTTCACAGAAAGCATGCACAACAACCCACCGATGGTCGTGTGATAGAGAATCACGTTCTTGGCGAAAGACTGGAACTTATCTTTGTTCAGCCGATGCCATTCCATTTCCGGACTGTTGGTGAAATCGTCGATGATGCCCACGACCAGGTTCATCTTCTCGCTCATAGTGCTGGCGATCTTGCGACAAGTATCGATGAGGTTGCGATTGCTCAGAAACTGATAGTGACCGCAGATTTCGGAGGAAGACTCGATGAAATTATCCATCTTTGGGACCAGCCGGTCAAAAACCTGCCTGAAATAGGACAGCGACAGATACACATCCCCATAGGTTTTCAAAAAATCTGGCAACTCGTGGATTTGCATGCCCAACTTTTCGGACAAGGCCGTCAGGTTGGTTTTAACAACTTCCGAGTCAAGCTTGGAAAGCTCCTCGATGATCTCGCCGAAACTTTGAAAATCCTGGGGGCTGCCGAACAAATCGGCAATTAGCGGCTTGGGAAAATCGACCATATAGGAATTCAGCTCGGTCTGCTTATCTTCGGACAGTTTTAGGGAGTCCGCGGACTACACCTGAATGCCGTTTTGGCGCAGAAGGATACGAAGGCTGTAAACATCATAGCTGCTGAGCCGGGCTAGCTTTTGGAGGGTCAGGTAATCCCGTTCCTCGGTCCCCTTTTCCCAACTGAATTCGTGATGGATCAGCCCCGGTTCAATTTGACCGCTACCGGAACCATGGCCTTCAAACAGTTGCACAACTGTTTCCAGGCGGGCGTTTTTCAGCATTTTTGCATGTTGGAGCTTAGGCGTGTCGAACGGCACGATGGCCAAAGGCAGAACATTCAACGCATCCCGGTCATGATCCGAAACGATTGCGCTATCGACAATTTGATATTCCAACATCCGCTGACTGGTCTTTATGCCGCAGAAACAGACACTAAACTCGCAGATTTCCTTCGACCATCAGGCCTTATACTGAAAGAGTTGTACATTGAACCGGGAAATTCAATGACTCATATCACATTTAATCATTGAATTTTTGGGTCCGGAACGACCGTCTCTCGGAGAAAAATTTATTGTCGTTGGATCAATTTGAGGCGAGCAGTCGATACGCCCGCCAAGCCTCATACCCATGCCGGGTTCCTAAATCAGCGGCGTTTGCGGGATGCACCTGCTGGGAATCCAGTATGCTGTATAGCTATCCCCATAGCCGCTCAGTGGCGATCCTAGCCCCTTCCGCCATGGCCCTGAACTTGCCCAAAACCACGGAGGGGAAGACGCGCTTACGGCCGGCATAAGTGCCAAATCCGCAGTCGGTACCGGCCAAGACCCGTTCCCGCCCGACAATATCGGCGTAGCGGCACAAACGTTGCGCAATCAGCACCGGATGTTCGACATAGTTGCTGGTGGAATCGACCACGCCCGGGATAAGAATCTTATCGTCATTGATCTTGGCGGATTTCCAATCTTCCCATTCGTGTTCGTGACGGGGATTCGCCCCTTCGAACAGCAACCCGGCGGGACGGGCCTTGTTCAACAAATCGATTAATTTGACGATGGGAATATCGTGGGTGTGAGGGCCCGGATAGTTCAACCAGCAGATATGCATGCGCATGACCTCCGGCGGAATATCGGCGGTGGCCGCATTGAGCGCCTCAATGCTTATCTCCGCATCAGCGAGAAAGTCCCCTTCGCTCATATCCTGATAGTCGGTGTGCCGGCTGCCCGCCAGGTCGGGGCAGTCCAGCTGCAATACGAACCCGGCTTGGTGAATGGCGTCATACTCGGGCTTCAACGCGGCGACCAGGGCGTCGCGGTATTCGTCCCGGCTCGGGTAATACTGGTTTGGCACATAGGTGGACACACAGCCCGGTGAGACCGAATTCATAAATAGGTCAACCGGCTGCGCCGCTTCGGCCGCCGCCTTCAGGTTCTCGATATCGCGTGTTACCGGCCCCAAGTCGTCATGGGAAACGGGCCCGACACAGGCGGTCGCCTGCATCAGGTTGGTCCCACCGCCGGCCAGCTGTTCGATATCAAGACCTTCGAATTCCTGTAGATCGCGCGGCGTCTTTCGGCCTGGCACGCCGGAGCCTTCAACATTGGAGATGCCGTTGAGCCGGTGCTTGGCATAGATGTGATAAGACATTTTACCCAACTCGCCATCGCAGACCACGTCCACACCATTGTCGACCTGCTCTTTCACCACCGCTTTGATCGCGTCGGCGGTCTTGGCGCGCAGAGTGTCCTGATCCACGTCACCGCCACGGTCCTCCTGGATCAACAACTCCAGCAGATCATCGGGGCGGGGCAGGCTGCCCACATGAGTGGTGAGAATACGGTCCGTGCTGATTTTCATGAGAGAGCTCCCGGCTAGTCTTATTGTTCGGGAGCATCTTAGATCACGGTTGCCGGTTGGCAATCTCGGAGAGCACCTACGAGCCGGCTAGATGTATGGTCCGTTATTCATCCGGTTGGAGACGAGTAGTCTGTTGCAACTTTAGTCCACACTCCCCCGCGCCCAAATGCGTCATTCCCGACCACCACCCTGCCCCAAACGCGTCATCCCCGACCGGCGAAGCCCTTGTCGGAGATCTGTTGACATTCTCTGAGATACCCGAGAATTGGTTCTGACTAGCGTCAGCCCCAACTAGGGCATGACGAGTTAAAAGGCGGGCAACGCGATTAGAGATAAATGTAAATGGGTACGCGGATCATAGCCGGATTAAGTCCGGTTACAGGCTCCCGGTTGCAGCATGACGCTTAAATCTACCCGGAGCTACTCTTCTTGGCGCGCGCCGTGCGGCGGTTCACCTTGCCGCTGATCTGACGGATCGGATCGACGGCTTTGTTATCCTTGCGGATTTCGAAGTGAATCTGCGGTGAGGTGACATTGCCGGTCTCCCCGACACGGGCGATGACCTGCCCCCGGCTGACCTTCTCACCCCGATCAACCAGAAGCGTGTCGTTGTGGGCATAGGCCGTGACCCAGCCGTTGGGGTGCTTGATCAGCAACAGATTGCCGAAACCCCGAAGCTCATTGCCGGCGTAGGCCACCACGCCACCGCGGGCGGCCCGGACCGGGGCGCCTTTTTTGGCGGCGATGTTGACCCCGTCATTGCGCAGGCCCGACCCTTTTGACCCAAAGCTGGAAATCAGATCACCATCGACCGGCCAGCCGAAGGCGGAGCCCGTGCGGGCGCGAGGCAACGCGCGGACCGGCTCCCGGCGGGTTTGGGGAAGCGAGGCGACTTCGGTGTCGCGGTCCGGCTTGACGCCGGGCGTAGGCGTGGAGTTGATCTTCTCTGCGATAACCGGTTCCGGCTCCGCCGCTTGGGCCTGCAACTGTTCAGGTGCGGGCGCCGGCGCGGGTTCGTCCCGGGTGACTTCGACCGTGGGTAGCGGCGCGCGGGAGACCGTTCGTTCCTCCGCGTCCGGCCGTTTAAAGGCCTCCAGATCCACGGGCTTGCTCTCTGTATCGGGGATCGATAGGTCCTGACCGATGTAAATTGTATAAGGCTCGCTTAGCCGGTTGAGCCGCGCCAGCTCGAACGCGTCCACATTGTAGCGGCCCGCGATCTCGGAAATGGTGTCGCCGCGCGCCACCGTATGCTTACGTTGTTCCGGCAAGGTCAATCGCATGCCCGGCCGCAACCGGTACGGCGCTTTCAGATTATTGGCCCGGATCAATGCGCGGGGCGAGACCCCATAGCGCCCGGCCACAACCTCGACCGTATCAAACTGTCGCACCGTGACCACATTGTCCGGCGGCTGCAGGGACTTGTCGTTCATCGGCACCGAGAGAACGGCGGGATTGGGATGCGACGCGTAGCCCACGCCGCCGCTCTTGGGCGGCCATTCCAAATTACCGCACGCGCCCAACAACAGCGCCAGGCTCAAAATACCGGCTCTGCGTGGGGACAGGCGTATCTGACTGAGCGTGATCATACCGCCTCCTGCACCTCCGCCGGGATGAGGGGGACGAACTTCACATCGCGCAGCTCTTCTGTCTCAAAACCGTCTTCGCGGCGCACCACTTTGAGGATTGTCTGAAAGGTCGGGTCCGAACCGATGGGGACCACCATGATGCCGCCCTCCGTCAACTGATCGGCCAGCACCGGCGGCACATCCAGGGCGGCGGCGGTGACAATGATTCGCTCGAACGGGGTTTGTTCCGCCCAGCCCAGGGTGCCGTCGCCCAGCTTCGTCGTGATGTTGTGCAGCTTCAGCTCCTTGAACCGCTGCTCCGCCACCGCCAGCAAGGGCCGGTAGCGTTCAACCGTGTAGACCCGGCGGCACAGCTTCGCCAAGACCGAGGTCTGATAGCCGGAGCCGGTGCCGACCTCCAGCACCTTGGAGCGGTCGGTAACGTCCAGGGCCTGGGTCATCACCCCGACGATGCCGGGCTGGCTCAGGGTCTGCTGATGGCCGATGGGCAGGGTGACGTTTTCATAGGCGTGATGGTGGAAGGCCTTGGGCACGAAGATTTCCCGGGGGATCGCCTCCATCGCCGACATCACCCGCGTGTCGGTCACCCCGGCGCTGCGCAGTCCCAGTACGAGACGCGCCTGACGGTAGTCGGGACCTATGTCGCGGCCAAAATCCTGGCTTATTTCCTGGCCTACTTCCTGGCTCATTTCCATGCTCATCAGGCTTTTCCTAACCTTATTTGCCTTCGAACACGCCCTTTAATTTTTTCATTGTGGGGCGATGGGTCATATCCATGGAAAGCGGCGTTACCGACACCGTTCCCGTTTCCATCGCCTGTAAATCCGTGCCCGCCGGATGCCCGCCGGGTTTATGCCGCATGGCCCCGATCCAGTAATAGGGTTCGCCCCTCGGATCATGGCTCTCAATAATCTCGTCGCCCAGTTTCTGCCGGCCCTCACGGGTGACCTCGATTTGGGTCACTTTCGATGCCGGCGCGTTCGGGAAGTTCACATTCATCAGCACATCCCGGGGCCAGTCCACGGTCACCAGCTTGCGGATGACGCGCGCGCACCATTTTTCCGCCGGGCCGAAGTTCACCTTGCCGGTAACCGTCCCCGTATCGCCATTGGTCGCCTGACTGAAAGCGATGGCTGGAATCCCGAATAGTGTCGCCTCCATCGCCGCCGCAATGGTGCCTGAATAAGTCATATCTTCGCCTACGTTTCGTCCCTGGTTGATGC
>JAYQGD010000121.1:3247-7353 GCA_038140415.1 Rhodospirillaceae bacterium | reverse complement strand
ATTCCGGCGAGATCGTCATCGCCGGCGGCGGCGAGGAAGACGAACTCGTGTTCTAAATCTCCCTTCCGGGAGACACCAAATTTGGCGGCGTGATGACCAAGCTGGTTCTTTATCACAAAGATATGTCGACCTGCGCCCAAAAGGTGCGTTTCGTTCTTGCCGAGAAAGGGATGGCATTCGAAGGCCGGCATCTGAACCTGCGGGCCGGCGATCAGCACACGGCAGAGTATCTCAAGCTCAACCCCTTGGGCGTTGTCCCGACTCTGGTCGTCGATGACCGGCCGATTGTCGAATCCACGGTGATTTGTGAATTCCTGGATGATTTTGCGCCGTCCCCGCCCCTCCGGCCCGAAGACCCGATAGATCGGGCGGTCATGCGATTGTGGCTCAAGAAATTGGACAGCGGCATGCATGCGGAAACCGGCGTGATGAGCAGCGCCATCGCTTTCCGCTATCAAAAGCTGGAACACGGCGAAGCCCACGCAAGAGAACTGGTGGAAAAAGTTCCCGACCCGGCGAAGCGGGAACGGATGCGCTCCATCGTATTCGAGGGCGTGGAGTCGCCGCTGTTCCTGAACGCCATGACCAGCTTTGATCAGCTCCTGCACGAGATCAACGATGCCCTGCAAACCAATCCCTGGCTGGCGGGACCGGCCTTCTCTCTCGCCGATGCGTGCTATGCGCCGTACATGACGCGCCTGGATCACCTCAGCCTGTCAGGCTTGTGAGCGTCGCTGCCGGCGGTGTCCGATTGGTACGCCCGCCTGCGCGCCCGCGACGGATATCAAACCGGCCTCGCCGATTGGTTTAACGAGAAATACCTCACACTCATGAGGGAAAAGGGCCGGGAAGTCTGGCCGATGATCGCTGATCACCTCAATGCGGCCTAGCTTTTATTGATCCTCAGCCCGTTTAGGCGTCATCTAGCGATTTACCCGCCCGTTTCGGGCAGGTAAGGTCCTCTCCTGATAACGAAAAAAGAAAGTCGGGGACGCATGCGGGCCATCTCTCTTAAAGAAGCCAATACCATTATCGACGGCGCGTTTGAAAAGGCGGAAGAGCTGAAGCTCAAGCCGCTGTGTGTCGTCGTGCTGGACGCCGGCGGGCGGGTCAAAGCTGTGCAGAAACAGGACGGCGCCTCCCTCCTCCGCTATGAGATTGCCCACGGCAAGGCGTTTGCCTCCCTCGGGATGGGACGGTCATCAAAACTGGTGCTGCAGAAATACCGGGATAAGCAGATTTTTATGGAGAACCTGTTCGACATGGCGGATCATCCGCTGTTCCTGGAAGGCGGCGGACAGTTGATCCTGGATGAATTTGGCGAGGTGGTCGGCGCTGTCGGCATTACCGGCGACGTGAACGAGACCGACGACGAATGCGCCTTCGCCGGCATCAAGAAAGCGGGTTTCCATGTGGATCCCAATCAATATCAAGGGGACGGGTAACCCCGGCCTCGTGAAAACGTATTATCAGAGCAAGGGAGCAGTCGCGTGAGTTCCAACGAAAAAATCGATCGGCCACAAAATCTGGGCAACCGGGAGATGCGTTTCGGCAGTGATGCCGTCGCGGAAACCGTCCACGGACTTGGCTACAAGTACATCTCCCTGGTGCCGGGGGCGAGCTTCCGGGGCTTCCACGATAGTATCGTCAATTATCTGGGCAACGATGATCCGCAGATGGTGGTGTGCCTGCATGAAGAACACGCGGTGGCCATTGCCGAGGGCTATGCCTCGGTGACCGATGAACCGATGGCGGTGGCTCTGCATTCCAATGTGGGGCTGATGCACGCGACCATGGCGATCTTCAATGCCTGGTGTAACAAAATCCCCATGCTGATCTTCGGCGCGAACGGGCCCATTGATGCCTCCCGCCGCCGCCCCTGGATCGAATGGATTCACACCACCAAGGATCAGGCGTCGATGATCCGCAATTACATCAAGTGGGATGACGAGCCGCAATCACCCGCCGCCGCGGTCGAGGCCGTGTTGCGCGCCAATCAGATCACCCGCACGCCGCCCTATGGCCCGACCTATGTCTGCCTGGACGGCCACATGCAGGAAGGCGAACTGGCGGAAGAAGTGCTGATCCCGCCGGTGGATCGCTATGCCGAGCCCGATACGCCGGGCGCCGGCGAAGAGACCGTGCGGCAAATCCTGGACGCCATCAAAGCGGCCAAGTTCCCGATCCTGATGATCGGCCGAGTGTCCCGGGACGAGGACGACTGGCAGAAACGGGTCGCTTTGGCGGAGAAGCTGGGTGTGGTGGTGATGACCAGCATGCACACGCCGGCCGCCTTCCCGACCGAACATCCCAATCACGTGATCCCGGCGAGCAGCGAAATGCCGAAGGAGACCGAGGCTAACCTGATCAAGAAGGCTGATCTGTTGATCGCGCTGGATTGGGTCGACCTGGCCGGCTATCTGCACATTTGTTCCGGGGAGTCTCAGACTCAAAAGCCCATTGATGCGAAGATCATCACGTGTTCGTTGGACACCTATGCGTCCAACGGCTGGGTGATGACCTATCACGCGCTGCCGGCGACGGACTTGTCGGTGCTGGCGCGCCCCGATGATTTGATCGATCAGTTGCTGACCATGGCGGAGGCCGATGGTATGTCCGGCGAACTGCCGGCTGACGCGCCGGAGCATTGGACCGTCTCCCCTGCCCCGTTCGACGTATCCGAACCGGATGAGCCCATGAGCCGCCGGGAAATGGCGGAAGTCATCGCTGAATTTTCCACGGACAAGGACGTCACCCTGACCAAGGTGCCGATCGGCTGGGCCGGGGCGGCCTGTCACTTCGATCACCCGCTGGATTATCTGGGCAAGGACGGCGGCGGCGCGGTCGGCGCGGGGCCCGGTACCGCCGTAGGTGCGGCCCTGGCGCTCAAAGAGAGCGACCGGTTGGTGCTGGGCGTGCTCGGCGATGGCGATTACCTGATGGGCGTCAATGCGCTTTGGACCGCGTCCCGGATGCGCCTGCCCATGATGCTGGTGGTGGCCAATAACCGCTCCTACTTCAATGACGAGCTGCATCAGGAACGCGTCGCGATCACCCGCGGCCGGCCGGTGGAAAACCGCTGGATCGGCCAACGGCTGGATGACCCCCGCCCTGACGTCGTCGGCTTCGCCCAGGCCCAAGGATTCGAAGGCGAAGGGCCGATCACCGATACCGGCGAGTTGATGGAGGCCTTGAAGCGCGGCGAGGAAGTTGTCCGCAACGGCGGCCGCTACGTCATCGACGTCTATTCCATCGGGTATTAGGGGGCGGTTCGGCTCTATTTTCTACCAAAACGCCCCCCCAAAAACTTATTGAAATGCCCTAAGGGAAGCCCAATCTCATACAGGTATATGAGGTGTTGAGGCTTCCGATGAATTTCAAGACTATTGGCGTGCGGGCAGTTCTGCAGACTCTAGATTAGCCGACTTTACCCTACTTCGTCCTTGTCAGCCGCCGGATGAGGCTGGAGGTATCCCAGCGGCCGCCGCCCATGCGTTGGATTTCCCGGTAGAACTGATTGACCAAAGCGGTCACCGGTAGGTTGGAGCCGTTGGACGCCCCCTCTTCCAGCGCGATGCCCAAATCCTTGCACATCCAGTCGACGGCGAAGCCGAAGTTGAACTTGTTGTCGACCATGGTGTTGCCTCGGTTCTCCATCTGCCAGGAACCGGCAGCGCCTTTGGAGATCACATCGACCACCTGCTTGCCGTCGAGGCCGGCGCGCACGGCAAAGTTCAGCGCTTCAGAGAGGGCCTGCACCAGTCCGGCGATGGCGATTTGGTTGGCCGCCTTGGTGAGCTGGCCGGACCCCGCCGGGCCCATGAGCGTGACAGCACGGGCATAGACATCCATGGCGTTATAGGCGCGCTTAAATATGGATTTCTTGCCGCCGACCATAACCGTAAGGACGCCGTTCTCGGCCCCGGTCTGGCCACCGGAGACCGGCGCGTCCAGGAAACCGATACCATTGGCGTTGGCTTCTTTCTCCAGCTCGCGGGCAAGACCGGCGGATGCGGTGGTGTGATCCACCAGGATCGTGCCCTTTTTCATTCCGGCCAGCGCGCCGTCCTTGCCGTAGGCGACGCTTCGGACATCATCGTCGTTGC
>JAYQGD010000121.1:0-3147 GCA_038140415.1 Rhodospirillaceae bacterium | reverse complement strand
CCGGCCAGCGCGCCGTCCTTGCCGTAGGCGACGCTTCGGACATCATCGTCGTTGCCGACGCACATGAACACGATCTCGGCGCCCTTGGCCGCTTCCTTCGGGGTCTTCTGCGCCGCGCCCTTAAATTCCTTGGCCCATTTGCGGGCCTTGGCGGCGGTGCGGTTATAGACGGTCACGTCGTGGCCCGCGTTGATGAGATGACCGACCATGGGATAGCCCATGACTCCCAAACCGATGAAAGCAACTTTGCTCATGATGTCCTCCTGAAATTGGCCGCGCACTGTGCCTTGAAAGCGCCGGGATGGTCAAGGAAAGCCGAGCACTTGAACGAGAGAGTGTTTACGCTGGTAGATAATTTTTGATCCGCATCCAATGATCTTTATTGGGCGCGATGAGGAGCCGTTCCCGCGCGATGGGGCCGGGCCGGTAGGCCTCTTCGGTTTCGGCATAAGCGGCAAACATCCCGGCTTCTTCAATAAACAACAGCCCGGCAGCGTGATCCCAAGGCTTCAGCTGTCCGTACTCGGCGAAGTGAATAGCGCCTTTGATCAGGTCCACATACTCCAGACCGATGCAACGGTACCGCAGCAGCTCGCCGGTATGATCTTCGCGATTAACCCCCGCTGCCTCTTCCGCCAGTTTCTCGCGCCGGTATTTGCCGAGGGAGCCGGTCATTTCAGGAATTGCCGGCGGCGCCGGCCGCTTTAAATCCACTTTGTCGGATGTAATCCCCTGCCCGATCCGGGCGCAGACCATCTCGTCTTCCAGGGGATTATAGATCCAGCCCGCAACCGTCTGCCCGCGCAGCACAAGGGCGACGATGACGCAGAACCGCCGCCGGCCTTCAGAGAAATTCTGGGTGCCGTCCACCGGGTCCAGAATCCAGACCGGCGCGTCGCCATCCAGTCGCGCCAAGATGCTCTCGTCGGCGGCATAGCTTTCCTCGCCCACGACCACGCTGCCCGGCAGCAGCCGGGTCAGCTCGTCGGTCAGTCGCCGTTCGCCGATGGTATCAGCGTCGGTGACAATCTCGCCGGAGTCCTTGTCGCCGATCTCATGGTCCTTCAACCGCTTATAGCGTGCCAGGATTTCTTCCGCCGCGATCCGGCGGACGATAGCGGAAACTTCCTCGAGCTGAGACGGCGCGAGCAGATCATCAAGGGGCATATTGATCCCGGTCCCGGTGATAGTTTTCGGTGATCAGCTCGCGCAATCGGTAAGCTTCGTCATTGAACTCGCCCTGCTGGATCAGCGCCTTGGTGAGATAGACGGCGAAGGCCACGGCCTCCCCCTTCCCGCGCAAATCATGATCGTCGGAGATTTCCTCCAGATAATCGTGGATTTGCTTGCGCGCCATGATGTTGAGCTGGCGTTTGACGAACTTGTTCTTGCGGCGCCACTTTTGCTGCGCTTCCAACGTCGCCATGGTTTCCTCCTTGGGCCGCGCCATGGTTCTTTTGAACTCTCTACGCAGCGATGTCCTGGTGAACTCTACTAGTAGAGTTAAAGCTATCACAGGGAGTTCGGGGTGAGAAACGGTAAATTGGGCCGCTAGTTGGCCAGCCGTTGTTCGATCCGGTCGGCGTCTTCCGGATCCAGGAGAACCGTCAGTTCCACATATTCCTCACCGTCTTTGCGCTCGCGGACGTCGCCCCGGTCATAGAGCCAGGCCAGGGATTTGCCGTCCGACCAGGGTATTTTGAGGCTCAGCTGCCGGCGCTCAGCGCCCAGCAGGTCACTTAACGCTCGCAGCAATGCATCAAACCCGGCGCGACCCCGGGTCGACGTCAGAACAATAGACTGATTGCTGCGGTCGGCTTGAGTCTTCTGAAAGGCCAGTTCCTCGAAGTCCAGGAGGTCTGCCTTGTTGCGCACCTCGATCATCGGTGCGCTGTTGTCGCCGCCCAGGCCCAGACCGGCAAGGACGGTCATGACGTCTTCTTTCTGCGCCTCGGTGTCGTCATGGGCGATGTCGCGCACGTGGAGCAATATCTGCGCCTCGGTCACCTCTTCCAAGGTTGCCTGAAATGCTTCGACCAATTCGTGCGGCAGGTCGGAGACAAACCCCACCGTGTCGGACAGGATGGTGTGCCGGCCGCACGGCAAGGTGAGTTCCCGCATGGTCGGATCAAGCGTGGCGAAGAGCTGATCCTTCTGCAGCACCTTGGCGTTGGTCAGCGCATTGAACAATGTGGATTTACCGGCGTTGGTGTAGCCGACCAGGGCAATCACCGGGTAGGGCACTTTCTGACGGGCTTGGCGATGCAGAGCCCGGGTGCGGCGGACCTGCACCAGTTCTTTTTTCAGCCGTGTAATCCGCTCGCTGATCATCCGGCGGTCGGCCTCGATTTGTGTTTCGCCGGGGCCGCCCATGAACCCGACGCCGCCCCGCTGCCGTTCCAGGTGGGTCCAGGACCGGACCAGACGGCTGCGCTGATAACTAAGCGCCGCAAGTTCAACCTGTAGCCGGCCCTCCTTGGTGCGCGCGCGGGCGCCGAAAATTTCCAGGATCAGGGCCGTGCGGTCCAAGACCTTGCACTTCCAGGCCCGTTCCAGATTTCGCTGCTGCACCGGGGTCAGGGCGAAATCGACGACGGTGACCTCGACGTCGCGGGCAGCGACAATGCCCTGGAGGCGCTCAATCGCGCCCTGGCCCAGCAGCGTGCTGGGCCGCGGCCGAGACACCGGCGTGATCTCCGCGTGGACGATGTCCAGATCGATTGCCTCGGCGAGGCGCACGGCTTCTTCCAGGCGTGCTTCTCCATCCCGCCGATGCGGGTCGTCCTTAAGGGCAGGATGCAGAACGAGGCAGCGGCCGACGGTCGGCGTGGTCTGTTCCGAAGTGTCCCAGGTCAACTTATGCCGAAGCGCCCTCTTCTTCGCCTTCCTTATCATCCTGCTCGAAAAGCTGGATGGGTCCGGAAGGCATTACGGTTGAGATGGCGTGTTTGTAGACGAGCTGTGTGTGCCCGTCCCGGCGCAAGAGCACGGAGAAATTATCGAACCACGTGATAATGCCTTGAAGTTTGACGCCATTCACCAGGAAAACGGTTACCGGGTTTTTGCTTTTGCGTACATGATTTAAGAAGACATCTTGTACGTTCTGGGATTTTTCAGACATATGGGTATCCCCCTGATTTTGTCTGT
>JAYQGD010000120.1:0-7354 GCA_038140415.1 Rhodospirillaceae bacterium | reverse complement strand
GGTATCACCTGACTGGGCCCCGCCTCTACCCGGCGCATCGGTTTCACCGGCTTCACCGAAAATAGTAATGCTGATGGAGAGCGGTCCCGGCGTGGATGTGGTGTCGCCACCGATAAGATGAATGCCGAACTCTAGTTGATCAGTTTGAAGCCCGCGGGCAAAGGCGGCGATCCAGTCTTCATTTCGATTGGTCTCGCCCAGAGACAACGCCAGTGTATAGGCGAACGGATGAGCACCGGCAGCCGCTATGTCAGAAAGGTTTACCCGCAGGGCCTTTTGAGCGATCTGCGCCGGCGCGTCGGCGGTAAAGAAATGCACCCCGGCCACCAACGTATCTGCAGAGACGATCACCCTGCGTCCGTTCGGCGGTGTGATCTCGGCGGTGTCGTCGGCAAGGCTATGGGCGCCCGGATAACCCTCCGTCAGCGGCGCGAAATACGTAGCGATGTAGTCAAATTCGTCCAAAGTGCCTCCGGTCATTCGGGGCGGAAGAGTGTCTTAGGAACGCAATATCTTGCCGAGTTTGTTCAGCACGCCGTTGACGAAGGCCGGTTCCTTCTCGGCATAAAAGGCGTGGGTCATTTCGACATATTCATCAATCACCACGGCGGTCGGCACATTGGGGGATTGATAGAGCTCAAACACACCGGCGCGTAGGATCGTTTTCAGCAGCTTGTCCTGACGCTCAAACCGTTCCTTGTTGTCGACGGCGCCCAGGATGAACTCGTCCAGTTTGGATTTCTCAGTGACGACGCCCCGAATGATTGCGGCAAATACTTTGCGATCCGGCGGGGCCATTTCGGGCTCGTCCGGCAGGCCGGTCCAACGCTGATCGAGAAAATCCATCAGAACCGAGTCTAGGGACGCACCGGTGATATCAATCTCGTACAGGCCTTGAACCGCGGCCAATCGGGCCGTGCTGCTGCTGGTTGCCGGGGTTTTTGTTTTTGTATTCACGGGGCCTGCTCTCTTGATTCACCGGTGGAACCGGCGTTTTCGGATTGGGCGTCAGCCCTTATATCTGTTTTGAATTTCGATCATGCGTAGACAGGCCAGTGCGGCCCGGCCGCCCACATCGCGGCCGTTGACGTCCGCCCGCACCTCGGCCTGAGCCCGGTCTTCACACGTCAGGATGCCGAACCCATGCGCCATGTTGTCCAGCGACATATCCATCAGCGAGCGGCTGACCTCCCGGCAGATATGATCATAGTGATCTGTCTCGCCCCGGATCACGCAACCAAGCGTAATGCAGCCGGCGTACTTGGCGCTGTTCCAGGTAAAATTAATGGCGGCGGGAATTTCAAAAACACCAGGCACATCCACGCGAACAGCCTGATACCCCGCTTCCGACAGAACTTTTTCCACACCGGCGTAAAGAGAATCGGCGATGTCTTCGTAGAAGCGGGCCTCGACGACCAGGATAGTCTTTCCGTCAGTTGTCATAGAACTTGTCCCTCACCGGTAATTTATGATCCCGCTCAAATTTGATCGGCCGGTTTTCCTTGATACTTAGGTGATAGCCTTCGAGGCCGATCATCGACTTCGGGGTATTGGTCAGCAGGATCATCTCGTGGATGCCGAGATCGCCGAGAATCTGTGCGCCGACTCCGAACTCCCGAAGCTGAGGTTTGTGCATCTCGGCCTTATCCTTCATGGCGCGGATACGGTCGGAGAACACCGTCGTGTTCGGGTTGCGAATCATCACCACAACGCCCCTGCCCTCTTCCGCGATCATTTCCATGGCGCGGTGGAGCTCTAATGATTTTTCCGCGCTGAAGATATCGTCAAACACATTGAAGGAATGCATCCGCACCATCACCGGATCGGGACCGCTGAGATCGCCTTTGATGAGCGCAACGTGTTCTCCGGGCTCGGCGGTATTGTGATAGACGACCGCGCGGAATTCTCCGCCGCCGATCGTATCCAGGACAGTTTCCTCACCGGGTACGACAATCCGGTCATGCTTGAGACGATACTCGATCAGGTCAGCGATCCGGCCGATCTTGAGATTATGTTTCTGGGCGAAGGCAACCAGATCGGGCATGCGCGCCATCGTGCCGTCGTCCTTCATGATCTCGCAAATGACGCCCGCCGGATAGAGCCCGGCTAACCGTGCGATATCCACCGCAGCCTCGGTGTGGCCGGTACGGACCAAGACGCCGCCATCGCGGGCCGCCAACGGGAACACGTGCCCCGGCGTGCTGATATCATCTTGGCCCTTGGTCGGATCAATGGCGACCGCCACGGTGCGGGCCCGGTCGGGGGCCGAGATGCCGGTTGAGATGCCTTCCTTGGCTTCGATGGAGATCGTAAATGCCGTCTCGTGCCGGCTGGTGTTGGTTTGCGCCATGGGCGGCAAGCCCAGCTCCTGCACCCTGTCACGAGTCAACGCGAGACAAATCAGGCCGCGCCCGTGGGTGGCCATGAAGTTAATCACGTCCGGCGTCGCCATCTGCGCCGGAATCACCAGATCGCCCTCGTTCTCCCGATCTTCGTCGTCGACCAGGATGATCATCCTGCCATTGCGGACATCGTCCATGATCTCGTCGATTGAGGCGAGATAGTCGTTAAAGGTTTGTTCCGGGCCGTCCATGCGTTCAGTCCTTGTCAAAAAGCCGCGCAACATACCTCGCAAGCATGTCAATTTCCAGATTTACCCGATCCCCTGCCCTAAGGGTCCCGAACGTCGTCACGCTCTGGGTGTGCGGGATGATGTTTACGCCGAATTCCCGGCCTTCGACCTCGTTCACGGTGAGGGAAACGCCGTCGATGGTGATGGAGCCTTTTGAGGCGATGTACTTGGCCAGACTGTCGGGCGCGGAAAACACATAGCGCAATGAATCCCCTTCTTCCGAGATGGAGACGATTTCGCCGACGCCGTCCACATGCCCCGAGACAATGTGACCGCCCAATTCGTCGCCGACTTTCAGCGCACGTTCCAAATTGATCTTTGTGCCGACCGCCCAGGCGCCCATGGTGGTTTTGTCCAGGGTTTCCTCGGAGACATCGGCGGCAAACCATCCTGCCCCTTTATCGACGACGGTTAGACATGCGCCGGAGCACGCAATGGAAGCGCCCATCTCGACGCTCTTCATGTCGTAAGAGGTTTGAATCACGAAGCGGGAAATTCCGCCACCGGTGATTTCCTTCACCTCGCCCAGGTCGGTGACTATGCCGGTAAACATACGTGGTAGTTAACGCCTTCTCGCCAGGATTTCCAAGCCATCTCCGTCAAACTCGGCATATTCGATACGATCAAACCGGCGCATGTCGATCAATTGAGAAATGTCGAGAGCGTCCACAGCGGCCCTGCCGTCATCCCCCAAAAGCGCCGGCGCGCGGAACCAGGCGATCTGATCAACGAGGTCCATCTTGAAGAGAGACGCGGTTAGAATGCCGCCGCCCTCGACCAGAATTCGCGTCAGGCCCAAGTTCGCCAATTCCGTCATCACTTGGTTCAGATCCAGTAGGCAATCTTCATCCGTGCCGACCCTGATTACCGTTGCCCCCTGATTTTCATACGCGGAGATGGCGCTATCCGAATGATCAGACTTTGTGACCAGCCACAGCGGGGCCTCGGTGATCGACTTCACAAGGTTAGACTCTGGCGGTAGCCGCAACCGGCTGTCGAGAACGATGCGCGGACGTCTGGTATTGTCGATGCCCGGCAGGCGGCTCGTGAGTGTGGGGTCATCCGCGGCCACGGTGCCGCTGCCCACCATGATGGCGTCGTTCTCGGCGCGCAGGAAATGCCCTACGGCTCGTGCGCCGGGGCCGGTGATCCACTGACTTTCCCCGGTGCGGGTGGCGATCTTCCCGTCCAAGGTCGTCGCGGTTTTCAATGTGATGAAGGGCCGGCCTTCCTGAATGCGCCGGAGAAAGCCTTCGTTAATTTGGCGGGCGGTGGCCTCTTCCAAGCCGATCTCTGCGTCGATGCCGGCATCCCGGAGCCGCTGAATGCCGGTACCCGACACCCGGTCGTCCGGATCGGTGATGGCCGCATAAACCTTTGCGACGCCGGCCTCAATTAAGGCCTCCGTACACGGGGGCGATTCACCTTGATGATTGCAGGGCTCGAGGGTCACGTAGGCCGTTGCGCCTTCGGCGGCTTTTCCCGCCTGCGCCAGGGCCACCACTTCTGCATGGGGGCGCCCGCCCGGCTGGGTCCAGCCGCGGCCAACGATCCGTCCGTCCTTGACCAACACACACCCGACCGAAGGATTGGGCCAGGTATTGCCGACGCCTCGTCTCGCCAGAGACAAGGCCGTGATCATATGGTCTCTGTGTCGCGGGTCCGCCGGATCAGTCTTCGACGGGTTCGTCACTCAAGGTTCCTACAAAGGCTTCGAAATCCTTAGCCTCGCGGAAGTTCCGATATACCGAGGCAAACCGGACATAGGCGACGGTGTCCAGGTCAGCCAGCACGTCCATCACCATTTCACCGATGACTTTGGACGGCACTTCGTTCTCTCCCAGGCTTTCGAGCCGCCGCTGGATGCTGTTGCAGATGCGCTCAATCTGCTCTTCATCCACGGGGCGTTTTTGTAGCGCAATCTTCAAGGAGCGGGTCAATTTATCCCGTTCAAAGGGCTCCTTCTTGCCTTCTTTCTTGGCGATCGTGAGTTCGCGCAATTGCACGCGCTCGAACGTGGTCCACCTCGCCCCGCATTCCGAGCAGGAACGTCTCCGGCGGATGGCGGCATTGTCCTCCGTCGGACGTGAATCTTTCACTTGAGTGTCGGGATGACCGCAAAATGGACAGCGCATTGTCTTTATCCTATCATGGAACTTCTGTTCGTTTCACCTGACTTCTATCAGGCGTCCGGATACACCGGGAAACGCCGGCACAGATCAAGGACCTGCGCCCGCACCTCTTGTTCGGTTGAACTGTTATCGTCGGGATTGGCCGCGAGGCCATCAAGCACATCGGCAATCAGATCGCCGATCTGAGAAAACTCTGACAGTCCGAAGCCGCGGGTGGTGCCGGCCGGCGTGCCAAGCCGTACCCCGGACGTGATCGCCGGTTTCTCCGGATCAAACGGAATGCCGTTCTTGTTGCAGGTGATCCCGGCGTTTTCCATGCTGGCCTCGGCCAACTTGCCGGTCAGTCCCTTGGGCCGGAGATCAACCAGCATCAAATGGGTGTCCGTGCCGCCGGAGACAATATCGCAGCCCCGCTCGCCAAGCTTGGCGGCCAGGGTCTTCGCATTGTCGATGACGTTTTGGGAATAGGACTTGAATTCCGGTTGCAGTGCTTCACCGAACGCAACCGCCTTGGCAGCGATCACATGCATTAGCGGACCGCCCTGGAGACCCGGGAAAATTGCCGAATTGACCTTCTTCGAAATCTCTTCGTTGTTGGTCAGGATCATCCCACCCCGGGGACCGCGCAGCGTTTTATGCGTGGTCGTGGTCGCCACATCGGCATGAGGGAATGGGCTCGGATGATGGCCGGACGCCACCAGACCAGCGAAGTGCGCCATATCGACCATGAAGATGGCGCCCACTTCGTCCGCGATCTCGCGGAATTTCGGGAAGTCGATGATCCGCGGGTACGCTGAGCCGCCGGCAACAATGAGTTTCGGTTTGTGTTCCCGGGCCAGCGCCGCAACTTCATCAAAATCGATGAGGGCGTCCTGTTTGCGCACGCCATACTGAACCGCGTTGAACCATTTGCCCGACTGGTTGGGCGGTGCGCCGTGGGTCAGGTGTCCGCCGGCGGCGAGCGACATACCCATGATTGTGTCGCCCGGCTGTAGGAGCGCCATCATCACGCCTTGATTGGCCTGGGAGCCGGAGTGCGGCTGCACGTTGGCAAACTCACAACCGAATAATTTTTTAGCGCGCTCCCGCGCAAGCTCTTCGGCGACATCGACAAATTCGCACCCGCCGTAATAACGGCGGCCCGGATAGCCTTCGGCATATTTGTTGGTCAACACTGAACCCTGCGCCTCCAACACCGCCTTTGAGACAATGTTTTCGGAGGCGATTAGTTCGATCTGATCCTGCTGCCGGCCGAGTTCCCGTTTGATCGCATCGAAGACTTCCTTATCGGCGCTTTCCAAGGACTCATTAAAAAAGCGATCTGCGCTCTCCGCCGATTGCTGGTCTGCCAGGGACATTCCTATATTTCCTTTCTATTTGTTCTTTAATTATTCGCCGGCCGGATTGGAGAGCTTGTCGACCCGGCGCTGGTGCCGTCCCCCCTCGAATTCGGTCGTCAAAAATTCGTTTAAACAGTCTTCCGCCACATCAGCGCCGATCATCCGGCCGCCAAACACGATGACATTCGCATCATTGTGCAACCGGCACATACGAGCGCCTAAGGAATCGTGGATTAGCGCGGCCCGAATTTCCGGGTGCCGGTTTGCGGCAATGCTGATGCCGATGCCACTCCCACAAATAAGTACGCCACGCTCGGCGCGGCCGTCCCGAAGTGCGGCGGCCAGGGCATAGGCAAAATCGGGGTAATCCACCGAGTCGGGGCCATTGGTTCCCAAGTCGACAAGGTCGAAACCTTTATCGCTCAGGTAGCCGCTCAACCGTTGTTTTAAGTCAAAACCGGCATGATCGCAGGCGATTGCGATGGCGTTACTCAAGATTTCCCCCTCGGTGCGGCTGGATCAGCGTCAATTTTCGGCCCTTCCCTAGCATATCTCGCCAACAAAAGCCAATACGACACTACAATTCGACATGGCTCAAAATGTTGGGGCCAAGGGCACTAATTACCGGAGATGCGATTAAAAATACAACTTACTCTGACAGCGGATACAAATCGTAGAGTATTTTGAACATATTAAAGCCTGTAGTCTGTATTCGATGGGCATAATACAATATGTTACCCTTTGATATTATTGCTTGAATTGTTGCCGTGGATTGTATTTATGTAATCCAATGACTATAGGGGCGACGTATTCGTCTCGCGTCAAGGGGGACTGATGTCAAAAGAAAACGAACAAGCAGTAAAAACGGAGGAATTACTCCGCCTGTCCACAGAAATTGTCGCCGCTTACGTGGGAAATAATGAACTGCAGTCCAATCAATTGTCGGACGTGATTAACACGGTATATGGTGCCTTGAAATCACTCGGAGAAGGCGGAAGCTCTGCTGCGGACCGAACCGATCAAAAGCCGGCTGTCCCTATTCGTAAGTCTATTACCCCGGATTATTTGATTTGTTTGGAAGATGGGCAGCAGCTCAAGATGCTTAAGCGCTATCTGCGGACGAATTACAACATGACCCCGGAAGAATACCGCGAAAAGTGGAATCTGCCGCCGGACTATCCGATGGTGGCGCCCAACTACGCCAAGAAGCGATCCGAATTCGCCAAGTCAATCGGCTTGGGAAAAGGTTG
>JAYQGD010000119.1:0-7377 GCA_038140415.1 Rhodospirillaceae bacterium | reverse complement strand
ATCAGACGGTCGCCGTGATGGGCCTCGGCAAGTCCGGCCTGTCGGCGGCGCGCGCGCTGGCGTCCGGCGGCGCCAACGTCTGGGCTTGGGACGATGGCGAGGCGCGGCGGAACGAAGCGGCGAACAATGGCGTTTCTATGGCCGATCTTTATCAGGCCGACTGGCCCAAGGTCGAGACACTGGTCCTGAGTCCCGGCATTCCCCACACCTATCCCGAACCTCACGCTATAGCGGCGAAGGCGAAGGAAAGCGGCGCGGAGATTATCTGCGACGTCGACCTGCTGGCGCGCACGGTTCAAGACGCGCGCTATGTCGGCATCACCGGCACCAACGGAAAATCCACCACCACGGCGCTGATCGGTCACATTCTCAAAGCCGCCGGCCGGCCGGTGGAGATCGGCGGGAACTACGGCATTCCGGCGCTGGAACTGGAGCCGCTTACCGGCGACGGCACCTACGTCTTGGAGCTGTCCTCGTATCAGTTGGAACGGGTGCCCTCCATCGCCCTCGATGTGGCAATCCTCCTGAACATAACACCCGATCATTTGAACCGGCACGGCGGTATGGACGGTTATGTGGCCGCCAAGAAGGTCATCTTTGACCGGGCCAAGGACGATGGCCACGCGATCATCGGCATGGAAGACGCCAACTGCCGGGGGCTGAGTTTAGAGATGATGTTTTCCGGCGCATTCCAGGGCGGCAAGAACCTGACGCCCATTTCCGGCAGCGCCAGGACGCCCGGCGGCGTCTATGTCGAGAATGGGACCCTGATCGATGATCTGGACTATGGCCAGACCAGGATCATGGACATGACCGGTCTGCCGACATTGCCGGGCAACCACAATTGGCAGAACGCGGCGGCCGCCTATGCCACCGCCAAGGTCGCCGGCATTGATGCAGAGACCATCGCCTGCGCCATCCAAAGTTTCGCAGGACTTGCTCATCGCCAGGAGCTGATCCGCACCATCGGCAGGGTCACTTATATTAATGACAGCAAGGGCACCAATACCGAAGCCGCGTCCCGCGCACTGGCCTGTTATGAGGTTATCCACTGGATCGCCGGCGGCGAATTTAAGGAAGAAAACCTGGACGCCCTGGCGGAAGAGTTGGGCCGGGTGAGCAAGGCCTATCTGATCGGCGAGGCGGCGGAGACCTTCGCCAGGCTTCTCCAAGGCAAGGCAGAGGCAGAGGTTTGCGGCGATCTCGAAACGGCGCTCGCCAAGGCCCATGACAATGCACAGGCGTCAGGCGGCCGCGCTACGGTTCTCTTATCGCCGGCCTGCGCGTCCTTCGATCAGTTCGAGAACTTCGAGGCGCGGGGCGACGCCTTCCGCGAGATGGTGAAGGCGCTGTCATGACCGCCTTCTCCCGCACCGATATCAGCCTCCTGGGCCGCTGGTGGTGGACCGTTGATCGGTGGATGATCGCCGCTCTGATCGCCATCATTGCCGCCGGCGCCATCCTGGCGCTGGCCGCCAGCCCACCGGTGGCCGAACGGCTCAATCTCGACACCTTCTACTTTGCGCGCCGGCATTTAGTGGTGATACCGATCGCCTTGGTCGGCATACTCGCCATTTCGCTGCTGGACCGGCAAGGGGTCAAACGGCTGGCGGTGGTCGTCTTCGCCGGCGGGATGGCGTTGACCGCTGTCACGCTGATCAGCGGCGCCGAGATCAAGGGCGCGACCCGTTGGATCAGCCTCGGCGGCTTCTCCCTGCAGCCCAGCGAATTCGTGAAGCCGGGCTTTGCCGTGATCGCCGCCTGGATGTTCGCCGAGTGGCGGCTGAAGGAAGGCTTTCCCGGCTATTTGGTGTCGGTCGGGCTCTATGCGTTGGTGGTGACCTTGCTATTGATGCAGCCGGATGTGGGCATGGCGATCCTGGTGTCGCTGGTCTGGGGCGTGCAGTTCTTCCTCGCCGGGCTGCCTATGTTCCTGGTGATGGCCATAGGCGTCATGTTTATTGCCGGCGGTTTCGTCGCCTACTTCAACTTCGATCACGTCCATCTGCGGATCAACCGGTTCTTCGATCCGGCGGGCAGCGAGGCCTACCAGGTCTCCCGTTCGTTGGAAGCCTTCCAGAACGGCGGTCTGTTCGGCCGGGGGCCAGGCGAAGGCCACGTGAAAGAGGTTCTGCCCGATGCGCACGCGGACTTTATCTTTGCCGTTGCCGGCGAAGAGTTCGGTCTGATCGCCGGACTGTTGATCGTCGCGCTGTTTGCCTTTGTGGTGCTGCGGGGCTTCACCAAGGCGTTCAAGGAAACCGATCTGTTTGTCCAATTGGCGGTGGCCGGGCTGCTGGTTCAGTTCGGCCTGCAGGCCATTATCAATATGGCGTCGAGCCTCAACCTGATGCCCACCAAGGGCATGACCCTGCCGTTCATTTCCTACGGCGGGTCGTCCATGATGGCGCTGGCCATCGGCATGGGCATGGTGCTGGCGCTGACGCGGGAACGGCCCGGCGGTACGGGCGCATGGCGGGGGCAGACATGAACGGCTCCTCTCATCCCACGGGACCTTTGATCGTTCTTGCCGCCGGCGGGACCGGCGGTCATGTCTTTCCGGCGGAGGCGCTGGCGGTGGAATTGTCCAACCGGGGCTGCCGGCTGGCGCTGGTCACGGACCGGCGCGGCGGCGAACTGGGCGGCCGCTTGGGCGAATTGGAAACTCATCGGGTCCGCGCCGGCGGCGTTGCCGGCAAGGGGCCCTTCGCCAAGGTCATGAGCGCCGGCGAACTCGCGGTCGGTACGCTCCAAGCCCGCCAGCTCCTCTCCAAATTATCTCCTGCCGCCGTGGTCGGTTTCGGCGGCTATGCGTCCGTCCCCACCATGCTGGCGGCGGTGAACCTTAATCTTAGAACCGCGCTGCATGAACAGAACGCCGTGCTGGGCCGGGCCAACAGACTGCTCGCCGGTAGAGTGGGCCGGATCGCGACGTCTTTTGAGAAAGTCATCGCCATCCCGGACAAGGCGAAGCAGAACGTCGTGCGCACGGGCATGCCGGTGCGGCCCAATGTGGTCAGCTTGCGCGAAACGCCGTATCCGCCGATCTCGCCGGATGCGCCCATCAGAGTGCTGGTGTTTGGCGGGTCGCAGGGCGCGACCATCTTCTCCCGCGTACTGCCCGATGCACTGGCGCAATTGAGCGAAGGTTTCCGGGAACGGCTGTTTATTACGCAACAATGCCGGGCCGAGGATTACGCCGGGCTGAAAGACGCCTATGACCGGATGGGCGTACCGGCGGAGATTGGCACCTTCTTTAATGATCTGCCGGAACGTATGGCCGCGTCCCACTTGGTGATCTGCCGGTCCGGCGCGTCGTCGGTGGGCGAACTCACCACCATTGGCCGGCCGGCCATCCTGGTGCCATATCCCCACGCCATCGACGATCATCAGACCGCCAACGCCTATGCCGTGGACGAAGCCGGCGGCGGCTGGCTGATGCCGGATGACGCGTTCACGCCGGACTCTCTTGCCACCCGGCTGCACTCTTTGATCGATATGCCCCGGGCGCTGGAGAATGCGGCTGCCGGGGCCAAGCGGGTAGGCAGCCCTGACGCGGCCGGGAAGCTTGCCGACATGGTGACCGCGTTGTTGCCGACCAACGGCGATCCCGGGATGGAACGGGAGGCGGCATGAGAACCCTTCCTCTTGATCTGGGCACCATTCATTTCGTCGGCATCGGCGGCATCGGTATGAGCGGCATCGCCGAAGTGCTGCACAATCTGGGCTACTCGGTACAGGGCAGCGACATTGCCGAAGGACCGAACGTCCAGCGGCTCCGCGCCATGGGAATTGAGGTGTCTGTCGGCCATGGGGAAGACAATCTGGGCGAGGCCCGTGTGGTGGTGATTTCGTCCGCCGTCAAACCCGACAATCCGGAAGTGGTGGCGGCCCGCCAGCGGCTCATGCCGGTCGTCCGCCGCGCCGAGATGCTGGCCGAGCTCATGCGGCTGAAATGGTCGGTCGCCGTCGGCGGCACTCACGGCAAAACCACGACAACCTCCATGGTGGCAGCCCTGCTGGATGCGGCTGACCTCGATCCCACCGTGATCAACGGCGGAATTATCAACGCCATCGGCTCCAACGCCCGCCTGGGCGACGGCGAATGGATGGTGGTTGAGGCCGATGAATCCGACGGCACCTTTATCAAATTGCCGGCGACCATCGCCGTGGTAACCAATATCGATTCCGAGCATATGGATCATTACGGCTCTTTCGACGCGTTGCGCGCCGCCTTTGACACGTTCGTCGAGAACATCCCGTTCTACGGGTTTGCCGCGCTCTGCATCGACGATGCCGAGGTTCAGGCGATGATCCCGAGGGTCTCCGACCGGCGGATTGTCACCTACGGCACCAGCCCGCAAGCCGATATCCGCGCGGTTGATCTTCGAAGCAACGCCGCCGGCTCCGTCTTTGACGTGGTGATCGCAGACCGGGCGTCCGGCGAGGAAGTGGTTTTGAAGGACCTGCGTCTGCCCATGCATGGCGCGCACAATATGCTGAATGCTTTGGCGGCCATTGCCGTCGCCAATGAAATGAACGTGGACGGCGAGGTCATCCGCAAGGCGCTGGCTTCGTTCGAAGGGGTGAAACGCCGCTTCACCAAGACAGGTATTGTCGACGGCATAACCATCGTCGATGACTACGGCCATCATCCCGTTGAAATTTCCGCCGTGATGAGCGCGGCCCGCGCCGCCGCGCCGGACGGACACTTGATCGCGGTGGTGCAGCCCCACCGCTACACCCGGCTTCGCGATCTGTTCGAGGAGTTCTGCACCTGCTTCAACGATGCGGACACGGTGATCGTCGCCGATGTCTATCCGGCCGGCGAACAGCCGATCGAGGGCTTCGACCGCCAAGCCTTAATCGACGGGCTACGTAGTCACGGCCACCGGAAGGTGGAAGCATTGGAAGACCCGGCGGACCTGGCCGGTATCGTGAACCGCGCCGCCGGCCCCGGCGACATGGTGGTCTGTCTCGGCGCCGGAAACATTACCGCTTGGGCCAATGCGTTGCCGGACGAGCTGGCGGCCTTGCGTAAGGGTAGTCAGGAGGCGGCGGGATGATGGCGGCCTCGAAACACACGCACCGTCTGATCGATCACCTGCCGGCTGTGCGCGGCCGGCTGATCGAAGAGGCGCCGCTGTCCAAACTCACCTGGTTTCGGGTCGGCGGCCCGGCGGAAGTCTTGTTCCGCCCGGCGGATGCCGATGATCTCCAGACGTTCCTGGCGGCTAAGCCGGCGGACGTGCCGGTGACTGTGATTGGCGTGGGCTCGAACCTGATGGTGCGGGATGGCGGCATCCCCGGTGTGACCATCCGCTTGGGCGACGGCTTTTCGAATGTAGTGGTGGACGGCGCTACGATCACCGCCGGCGGCGGTGCGTCCAATCTGAAAGTGGCCAATGCAGCCAAGGATGCGGGCCTGACGGGTTTTGAGTTCCTCTGCGGTATTCCCGGCTCGGTCGGGGGCTCGCTGCGGATGAACGCCGGCGCATACGGGGCGGAAATCGCCGACGTGATGACATCGCTTGTGGCGCTCAACGGTTCCGGTGACCGGGTCGAGATCAGCGCGGCTGAGATGAGATATTCCTACCGCCACTCGGCGCTGCCCGAGGATTATATCGTGATCAACGGCGTTCTCGAGGGCCGGGCAGGGGATAAGGGCGAGATCGCCGCCGCCATGGCCAAGATCCAGGCCGAGCGGGAAACCACGCAGCCCATCAAATCCGCGACCGGCGGCAGCACCTTTGTAAATCCGGAAGGCCGCAAAGCCTGGGAACTGATCGATCAAGCCGGCTGCCGGGGACTGATCCGTGGCGGGGCGATGGTCTCCGAGAAGCACACCAACTTCCTGATCAATACCGGCGAGGCGACGGCCGCTGACCTGGAAGGCCTGGGCGAAGAAGTGCGCCGCCGGGTGTTCGAGGAAACAGGTGTGACCCTGGAATGGGAAATCCGCCGCATCGGCGTGCATGCCGGGGACGGCCCCGAAGAGGTGGCGTCATGAGCGGGCACGTGGCGGTTCTGATGGGTGGCTGGTCCGCCGAGCGGGAAGTGTCCCTGGTGAGCGGCGCCGCCGTGGCCAAGGCGCTGGGCAATGCCGGTTACCGGGTCACTTCCATTGATGTGCAGCGGGATGTCGGCGCGCTTTTGACCCGGCTCTATCCCAAGCCCGATGCGGTGTTTAACGCGCTGCACGGCCGCTATGGGGAAGACGGCTGTATGCAGGGGCTGTTGAACATTCTCAATATTCCCTACACCCATTCCGGCGTGCTGGCCTCCGCACTGGCCATGGACAAGCCGACGGCCAAGGCGCAACTGGCGGCGGCCGGCATCAAGGTGCCGGAAGATCAATTGGTCACCCGCGCCGAAATCTTGGCGGGCGAGATCATGGACCCGCCCTATGTGATCAAACCGTTCAACGAAGGCTCCAGCGTTGGCGTGATCTTGGTCCGGGAAGGGGACGACTTTACCCCGGCAGACGACATGGTCGCCGCCGATGAACGGGTCATGGTCGAACGATTTATTCCAGGTCGGGAGCTGACCGTGGCGGTGATGGGCGACCGGCCCTTGGGCGTGACCGAGATCGACACGTCGCGGACTTTTTATGACTACGAGGCCAAGTATGCGCCGGGCGGCTCACAGCATACGATCCCGGCGGATGTGCCCGACGACGTGGCGGAAGAGGCCAAGCGCATTTCCGTTCTGGCCCACCAAGTGCTGGGCTGCCGGGGCGTGTCCCGCGCCGATATCCGCTACGACGGAACGGACCTTTATATGCTGGAAGTGAACACCCAGCCCGGCATGACGCCCACGTCTCTGGTGCCCGAACAGGCGGCGTATGTGGATATCACCTTCGAAGACCTGGTCGTGTGGATGGTGGAGGCGGCGTCATGCGACAGTTAATCGCTTTCATCACCGGCAAAGCGTCCAAGCGCGGGAAACCCCGTCCGCGGGTAAAGCCCGTCTGGCGACAGCCGGTGGCCATCATGGGTGTCATGATGTTGCTGGCCGTTGGTGCGGGCAGCGGGTCCTGGTGGATATGGAATCAGGGCTGGATTCAGGACACGGCGCTTCGGGCCAAATGGACGATGATCGCCGGCAGCGGCAAGTCGGGCCTGTCGGTTCGGGAAATCTTCGTCGAGGGCCGGGTTGAGACCGATAAGGATCAGCTTTTGAACGCGCTCCGGCTCAAGCGGGGCGCCCCAATCCTCACGTTCGATCCCCATGCCGCCCGCCGGCGGGTGGAATCCCTGCCGTGGATCCGGACAGCGGTGATCGAACGGCAGCTTCCCGACGTCATCCATATGCGAATCGTTGAGCGCCGGCCGCTCGCCATTTGGCAAAACAACAGCCGGTTCATGCTGATTGATA
>JAYQGD010000118.1:0-7378 GCA_038140415.1 Rhodospirillaceae bacterium | reverse complement strand
AACGGGATAAAATATCTGGAAATCATTACGGCCGGCGAGCCGGCCAAGGGCCCGGCAGATATTCTCGAATCCGGACCCAAAGTTCTCCCGCCGATGCCCGGTTACCAGAATCAGATGTTTGTCTTCATCCAATTCGGGGCAGGCTTCCGCTGCTGAGCTAGCGAATTCGGCGTCCGAGTCCAATCGCGCCGAGATGTGGAGAAGCGCATCCACCACCGTATTTCCGGTGACATGAACATTTTTAGCGTCCGCACCGGCATGCAACAAATTATCCCGTGCGCCTTCTGTCGGGGCGAACATGAGTGTGCTGAGGCCATCCGCCAGCCGCCGGTTCATTTCCTCCGGCCACGGAGCATAGATGTTTCCGGTGCGAAGGCCCGCCTCGACATGGGCTACCGGAATTTTTTGATAGTATGCCGCCAAGGCGGACGCAAAGGTTGTGGTGGTATCCCCGTGAACAAGCACCCAATCGGGCTGTGTCTCAGTCAGGACTTTTTCCATGCCGGCCAGCACCTCGGTGGTGATATGGGTCAGGCCCTGATTGGTTTTCATGATGTCCAGGTCGAACCGGGGCGTGATCTCGAATAGTTCCAGAACCTGATCCAGCATCTCCCGGTGTTGGGCGGTCACACAGACAAGCGACTGCACGTCCTGTGCCTGTTCCAGGGCTTTCACCACCGGCGCCATCTTTATGGCCTCCGGCCGCGTGCCGAATACGGATAAAGATTTCATCTAAAAGCGGAATTCCTCGGGCTTTTGGTCACCGAACCAGTGTAAACGACTGAATATAGGTCTCGGGACTTATCGGCAAGTGTCGGGCAGTTTTCTATGTGGCACATGGCGCTTTAAGTAAAGATTAACCGATATTGTTCCAAATCCGGTGACGGGGTACTCTAGTCAACAACGTCCATGAAATTCCATCGCTGGAAGGCGGATCGGGGATGCCTGGGAAATTTAAGTTGATCTCAAACGTGCTGGTTCTTGCCGGGTTCTTCGCCCTGTGGGCGGAACCCATTCGTGCCGAACCAGGATTCGTCGGCCTCCAGGTGCAAGGTATGGACGCAAAGGTCGCGAAAGCCTTAGGCCTGCGTTTGCCAAGTGGTGTATTGATCAAGGACGTCGCGGTCGGTGAACCGGGTGCGATTGCCGGACTGCGCCGGGGGGACGTCATTACCCGGTTCGACGGCAAAACGATCCGTGAGTTTCAGGACCTGCTGACCGCCGTCTCGAAAACCGATCCCGGCGAGGAAGTTGATGTCGAGGTTCAGCGGCAGGGTAAAACCGTCAAGGTCGAGATGGAACTCACGCCCCGCCCAACCCAATGGAAAGTCAAAAGCGACGCATTCCACAATTTTCCGGCTCTCGGGTTTACGGTAGCGGCGTTGACCGAGAAAGTGCGCGAGCGCTTTTCGATACGCTGGGGATCCATCGGATTGGCGGTGACAATTGTTGCCGAGAACGGCATTGTCGGAAAGATCAACGGGCTCCGTCCTGGTGACGTGATTATTCAGGCGAACCTTAACGACCTCTGGCATCCGCGGCACCTAACCCGGCAAATTCAGGAAGTGAAAAAAGCCGGAAGAGATTCGATCCTTCTGCTGGTGGAGGGCGAGGGCGGCTACCGCTACACGCTGATGCCGCTGGAGAAAGGTTAAGCGCTGCTACTTCTTCTGCCGAGCTTCCGCGACCGTTTTCTCAAGCATCGACAAATCAACCGCACCCGGAATTAGTCTGTCGCCGATGACAAAGGCCGGCGTGCCCCGGATGCCGAGCTGCTCCGCCAGGGCGATATTGCGTTTGAGCTCCTCCTCGACTTTTGGGTGCTTCATATTTTTCGCAATTTTTTCCGCGTCTAACCCGGCGTTTCCGGCCAAACGCAGGATGCGCCTTTCCGATAAGTTGCCCTGGGCCTGCATCAGGGCCGTGTGGAATTCGAGGTACTTGCGTTTGTCCTGTTGCCAGGCCGCCAGCGCCGCCCGTGCGGCCAGTTCGGATTCGGGGGAAAGGATGGGCAGTTCCTTGAATACGTAGCGAAGCTTTTTGTCCCGTTCCAACAGGGCGACAATCGACGGCAATACCTTTTTGCAATATCCGCAGCGATAGTCGAAAAACTCCACGATGGTCACGTCGCCATCTGGGTTGCCGCCGACTGGCGAGGACGGCTCATTGATCAATTGTCTCCGAAGCTGGGTGATCGCCGCCGACACTCGGTCCTCCTGAGCCTGACGTTCCTGTTGTTTGAGGATTTCGATCGCCTCGAGAATGATCTGCGGATTTTTGCGAATATAGTCGCCGATCAGCTTCTCCACCTCTTCCTTTTGGGCCGGGGAGAAAGAAGACGACGACTGTTGTGACCAGGCGCCGGGCATCGGCGCGGCAAGGGCCAGGAAGAAAATGACGGCGGTTAAAATCGCGTGGCGCATAAGGTGCCTAAAAAGAAAATTTCTCATCTGATTGCGTCAAGCCTATCATCCGCGCCGTTACGGCGCGATCAGTTTCCTCGAATTCGAGGATTAGCTCACGGATATATGACTCGTTAACGGTAGAGAACAATGTCCGAAAATTGAAGCGGCGAGGGGGCGTTTCCACCGTCGGCCGTGGCTACAAAGCCGACAAACATGATCTTTGCGTCCGCATGGTCATCCTTGGGCCAGACGTCGCGGTACACTCGGCCGATGTCCACGTTTTCTTCGTACCATTCACCGCTCGAATTCCGGATGGAGCGGACGATCATCCGAGCCGAGCGCGGTGCCTTGTCCACCGTGCCGGCTTGCTCTGTTTCACCGCCCCAACTGAGGACGATGAGACGATCATGAGGCGGAATTTTCTGACCCAGGAAGGCAAAAAATTCACCGCCCCAGCTTCGGCTTGTGGGATCCCCCCCATAGAACCCGACGAGCAAACTCACTTTAGACCGTTCTTTGGCGCCGGGAGAGCGGGTCCAGGACCAACTTAGAAACGGCGATGCCAAAAGTCCGGCGTTGACGCGCCGGAGAAAAAAGAAGTCCTTGGACGCCGGTGTCACTTTGATGGCAGGCGAAGCGTCGACCGAAACCACTTCCAGGTGTTTGTCCAGCTGATCTTCACTGAGACCCACGTCGATCCAATCACCCGGGAGATCACGGAGGTTAAATCCGCTGGAGGGGCCAAAAACTTCCAACTGGCCCTCGGGAGTTATGTCCGCGCGCTGCAGGATACAGCCGGCTTGGGCTATAACCATCGGGGCGATCACCATCAGGATCATTCCGGCGATCCGGATTCGTACAAGTATTCTGAACATATATTTCGCCATCGCCACTCGCTTGACCGCGCGGCGTGCGCGGAACGTCAGCACGCCGGGTTAGCGCTCTTCCTGACGATTTTTCGCCTGATTCAGTATATCTTCCGCCCGAATCCAGTCGGGAGTTCCTGATTTTAGCATTTTTTGGGCGCGTTCCGCGAGGCGGATCGCATCCTTGTTGCGGCCCCGGATGATGGCCTCCTCGGCCAGGGCAAGTGAGCTTTCCCCAAGCTGGTTCAATCGACCATAGGCGATCCCGAGCTGGCGCCACGCGAACCCGTTCCGGGGTTCCTGGTCCAGCGCCGCTTGGAGGTGCGGAATGGCCTGACGGGTCAAAGCGTCGTTTTGTTGTTCGATCAGTGACCGGGCAAGGTCGACGCGCAATAGCGGTGCATCTGGTTTGAGATTTACCGCCTGACCGTATGATACCATCGCCTCGGCCACTTTGCCGGTCTCGAACAAAATCTGGCCCTTTAAGTCGTGTAGGTAAACGTCCCGTGGATTTTCCCGGAGAAGCTCGTCAACAGAGTCCAAGGCCTTCTGCGGACTTGGCATTTTGTGATAGGCGATGGCCCGCGCATATCTCGCCGCAAATGACCGGTCGCCGGCGGGAAACTGGCGCAGGGTTAGGGCCGGGCGTTGAAGGAAGCCGATCAGTTTGGCCCGCATACGAGTGTGTTTAATCTCGAATTCCCTATTAACCGGCGTATTGGCGAAGCGGGATCGTTCCATCTGGTGACGCACCGTATCGAGCCGCTCCCGGCCCAGGGGGTGCGTTCTGACATATGGGTCCTGGCGGGCGGGGCTCAGCAGGTCTTGATCGCCCAAAATTTCGAGAAACTCCAAAATGCCTTTCGCCGATTGGCTGGTCCGCTCCAGATACTGTAGACCAAGACGGTCGGCGATTGTTTCCTGCTGGCGGGAAAATGAGAGAAGCTCTCTGGTAGCAATATGTTGCCCGCCCAGGGCGATGGCGCTTCCCACATCCGGCCGGCCGCCGAGAACGGCAACAGCGCCGCCGGCAATGGCGCCCAGGATAGAGGTGACGCCGGCGTCCTTGGATTCGCCGACGATTTTAATCAAATGGCCGCCGGCGATGTGGCCGATTTCGTGCGAGAGCACCCCGATCACCTGAAGCGCGCTTTTGCTCTGCATTAAAAGCCCGGTATGAATGAAGATATTCGGCCCGCCGGCGACGAAGGCGTTGAGCTCCGGATCGTCGATCAAAAAGATGCGCAAGGATGCCGGGTCCAGTCCGGCGGCGTGCATGAGTGGCGTCGCGTAGCCGCGAATGGTAGATTCGATTTCAGTATCTCTGATGTAGGACCTGGATTTTGCCCAACCCTCGCTGTAAACCAGGGCAGCCAGAACACACAAACAGACAAAAACGATGAAGCGTTTCAATTTATTCACCAACAGGCTCGGGAAATCTCTCCGTCAAGGTAGGCACGTGAGCCGCCCCGGTCAATTGGCCGTGTTACTTGTCGCCGCATTGCTGACCGGCTGCATCGGCAATGACGTCGAGGAAGGCAGTGAAGGGTTAGTCGACGGATTTTTGGGCGGCGCGGCTGGTGATGAGCCCAGAGCGGTCCTCGAAGCCCGAAAAATTCTCTCGTCGGGCGGCACAGCGGCGGATGCCGCGACGGCTATGTATTTCACCCTGGCGGTGACCATGCCGTCCTCCGCCAGTTTGGGTGGCGGCGGTGTTTGCATGGTCTATGACGCTAAAAGGAAAGTGATCGAAGCCCTCAGCTTTCTAAACCGGGCGCCGTCCAACATTCCATCGTCGGCGACCCGGCCGAGCGCGGTGCCGGGTAATGCGTTGGGTTTCTTCGCGCTTCATAGCCGGTACGGAAAATTCAACTGGGCGCGCCTGGTTGTCATCGGCGAGAAATTGGCCAGATTTGGGACCCAGGCGTCACGCGCCATGGTCCGGGATTTGGCCCCCGTGGCGGCCGCATTGCTTCAGGATCCGGAAACACGCCGGGTTTTTATGACCCCGGGCGGACAGATTCTGAAGGAAGGCGATTTTATGCGTCAGCCGGATTTGGCGAATGCGCTCTCCAACATTCGAGCCAACGGGCCGGTGGATTTTTATCAAGGTAAGTACGCCGGATTTCTAGTGGATGCCGTTTCAAACGCTGGGGGGTCGCTGTCCCTCGAGGACCTAAAAGCTTTCAAACCGATATGGACGAAAACCGTGTCATTGCCCGTCGGGTCACTTCTGCGGAAGGATGCATTGCATGTCTTGCCGCCGCCGACCGCGGGCGGCATCACCACCGGCCAGATTCTGGCTCAAATCATCGAAACCGGTGGTTTCTCGGGTGCCAGTGAGACGGAGAAAGCCCATATTCTCGCCGAAGCTTCCGCCTCGGCCTACGCGGATCGCCAACGTTGGCTGGCGCCCAACCTGACCAGCCGCGTGGCGCCAGATCAGCTTTTGACGTCGGCCCAAACCTCCCGGTTGTTGGCTGGCTACCAGTCAAACAAGCATCGGGATCCCCGGACCATCAATTCGGCGGTGAAACAGATGCCCGAAAATCCTGCGGCAACGGGATTTGTCGTCATTGATAATAATGGCATGGGCGTTGCGTGTTCGTTGTCCCTCAACAATAGTTTCGGTACGGGACGGATTGCGCCTGGTACGGGCATCGTGCTGGCGCCGGTACCGCAGTCGCCGGGTCGTTCGCCGGTTTCGCTCGCACCGATGATGGTCGTTAACGAGGCTTCCCACCAGCTCTTTGCCGCCGTGTCGGCATCAGGTGGGGTTGTTGGTCCGACGGCTGCCGCCAATGTTCTGGCCCGCACCCTGTTAGGTGGAGAGGACTTGGCCAAGGCCGTGAATGCACCTCGCATTCATCACTCCGGCGCGCCGGACATCACCTACCACGAACAGACGTTGGAGGGTGATATAGTCTCCCGTTTGAACGGGATGGGGCACAAGATGATAGCCTCCGGCGGGTTAGGGCTAGTGAACATCGTCTCGTGTCCCGGCGGGCTGCCCCGGGATCCAGAAACCTGTGTCATCCGGCATGATCCCCGCGGCGCCGGACTGAGCGCCGGTGCAACGGGTGTGGAAGTGTCGAACTGATCCTATGCTGAAAGTCTCTCAACGGGGCCGGATTTCTCCATTTATCGTGATGGACGTTATGCGCGCCGCCAATGAGCGGGCAGCCGGCGGCGGAGACGTTCTCCATCTTGAGGTGGGGCAACCGAGCACACCGGCGCCCAACGGCGTGATCGAGGCGGCGCGGGATGCCGTCGGGACGGAGGTTCTCGGCTACACGGACGCGTTAGGCATCCCGCCGCTCCGGGAGGCGATTGCCTGCCATTATCGCGATACTTATGGACTAACCGTGCCGGTGGAGCAGATCATTGTCACGACCGGGTCCTCCGGCGCGTTCCTCTTGTCGTTCCTGAGCGCGTTCGACGAGGGGGATAAAGTCGGTCTCGCCGCCCCCGGCTACCCGGCCTACAAAAACATCCTGGAGGCCTTGGGCCTGGACGTTATCGAATTCCCGGTGGGACCCGACAGCCATTTCCAGCCGACCCCGGCGGTCCTGGAGAAATTGAACGTCCCATTGGATGGGCTGATTGTCGCCAGCCCGTCTAATCCGACCGGCAGTATGATCCTGCCCGCAGCCATGAAGGACCTCACCGCCTGGTGTGACGCCAATGGGGTACGCCTGATCTCTGATGAAATTTACCACGGGATCGTCTACGGGCAGGATACAGCTTCGGCGCTGGCCTACAGCGAGAGCGCCATCGTGATCAACAGCTTCTCGAAATACTTCTCCATGACCGGCTGGCGTCTCGGCTGGATGATTGCTCCGCCCGAAATGTTGCGCTCCATCGAGTGTTTAACCCAGAATTTCTTTATCTCTCCGCCGACATTGTCGCAGGTGGCGGCGCTGGCGGTGTTTGACTGCTGCGACGAGCTGGACGCTAACGTACGGCGCTATGCCGAGAACAGAGAGCTATTGCTCGCGGAACTCCCCAAGGCCGGGTTAACTGATTTTGCGCCCGCCGACGGGGCTTTTTACATCTACGCGGACGTCCGGCATCTGACCAATGACAGCCAGGAGTTCTGCCGGAAAG
>JAYQGD010000117.1:0-7413 GCA_038140415.1 Rhodospirillaceae bacterium | reverse complement strand
ATACAATATCCTGAAGGAAATTCAGATCACGCTCAGAGCGGTGAAGTAGGGGCGGGGCTAGATCGCCTACCGAGCTGGATCGGGAATTGCCAACCCATTTATAGTCATGCGCGGACGGCGACGAAGGAGCCTGATCCGCGTACCCATCTTAATATGCACATGGTTCCACGGGTCACAGCTTTGCCGGCCAGTGGATGACTAATTTTTGGAGGAGGCTAAAACCGCTTCAGCAGCCGCTCGATATACTCAAGCTCCAGCTCGGGACGCCACAGATCGCCGGCCCGGCGGCGCAGCTCTTCAAGAATTCGCCTCGCCCGCTGGATTTCGCTTTCGCTCGGGATTTTGACCGTGCCGGTGGATTGGCCGGTGGAACCTTCCTCTTCCTGATTGCGGCGGCCGAACGGATCCCGGTTGCCGGGCCGCATGCCGCGCAGCCGGGGGCCGGTGAACGCGCCGAAGCGCCCGCCCTGGCGGCCCCTCTGTCCTTGCTGGCCGCGGCCCATCATCTGGGCCATCGCCCGGGCAGAGTTTTGTGCGCCACGGCGCAAGGCCTCCAGGGCCCGTCCTTGCGGGTCGATGGATTTTCCTTGGCGGCCTTGTTTCAGCGCGCCTTCGGAGTTCCGCATCGCCTGTTCGGCGTCGCCCAGACCTTGCGGAATTTTACCCATCATCTGGCCGAGCTTACCCATCAGTTCGCCGAGATGTTTGCGGATGGCTTCCTGTTCCTCCAGCCCTTCCCGGGACTGGGGATCGTTTTCCGGCCCGTCGGGGATGCCCTCCTCCCGCTGGCGCTGGGCCCGCTTGTGGGTCTCATCCAGAAGTTTCTGCTGGCGCTGGACGATGCCGCGCAATTCGCGCATCGCCTTTTGCGCCTGCTGCTGTTGTTGCGACATCTGGCCGTTGTTCTGGCGGGCCATGGCGCCGCGCAGGTTCTGCAGCATACGCTGCAGCTCCGCCATTAACTGGCGGGCGGCTTCCCGCGAGCCCTGGCGCAGCAGTTCCCGCGCCCGGTCCAGCATCTTTTGGATGTCTTGGTTGGTCATGGTCTGCGCATTGGGATCCATCGGCGGCAATTGACCCCGCTGCTGCAACTCTTTCATCAGCGCGGACATGAATTCCTGCAGGGCCTTTTCCACCTCGGCCATGAGGCGTTCCAATTCCTCCTGGCTGGCGCCCCGGTCCAGGGCCTCCATCAGGCGGCGTTGGGCGTCGGCGAGCTCGCTGCCGGCGGTGGCGGTCCGGCCTTCTTCCAGGCGAAGCGCCGCGTCCCACAGCATCTTCTGCACCTGGGCGACGGCTTGCGGCTGTTCATCACGGACCAGCCGTTCCCGCGCGATACGCAGTGCCAGATAGGTGCCGGTATGGCCGTTGAACATCTCCGGTTCGCTGGTCAGCAGATCAAGCTTCAGGACGCCCAAGCGCCGGTCCCGCGCCTCCGCCGTCAGGCCTTTGCGGATTTCATAGATTTCTTTCGCCGCCGGATGGCTGAACTGACGCTCCGGCAGAACCACGGGTTCGACTTTACTCAAACCGGTTTGGTCTTTCTCGTCCGTGCCCAGGATATGCACCAGGACCGGCAGGCCGGCCCACACGTGGGAGATCAGATCATGGTTCGACTTGCCTTTGACGTCTTTTTTATCCGAGCCGGGCAGGGGCAGGCGGAGGGTGATTTCGCTTTCACCGCCGGGTACGGCGAGGCCGTCGAGCCGGCGGATCGAGGCGGTCAGCCCGGTCAACCGGTAGTCATCCTTGGCCTCGTAAGACAATTGCAGGCGGAGCTGCTGGGTGCCTTCCGGCGCGTTGGAGAACTCCACCGTCGGGCGCTGGTCGGGAATGATGGTCAGCGGCCAGGAGGCGACGGTCCGGCCTTTCTGTTCGATGGCGACCGTCTTCGCGCCGCTCTCAGCCTTCAATTCCGTTTCAATGTGATAGGAATCCGCGTCGATCCGGTTGAAATCGCTCCGCTCCTGGCCGATCAGCAAGGTGGGCAAATTGCCGCCGCCGCTCATCTGCGCCAGCACGGTGCTGCCGTCCGGCACGGAAATGGAGGTCACCGGCTGTTCGCCGGTTTGGGGCGCGCTGTTGCCGGTCATGGTGATCACCACCGGCGGCACGCCCGTATAGGCGGGCGGCGTGACCCAGATGCTCAATTTGGCGCTGGCGGCCAGTCCGGCATTGCCGAGCGGCGGCAACAGCGCCTTGCCGATCCGGGTGGCGGTATCGGTCCCGGCGGCGACAACGCCGACGATCAAAAAGGCGGCGACGGCGGCGCGGAAGCCGATGCCATCCCGCCGGGCCAATCCCGCCCTTGGCACTTTCAGCGACAGACGTTCGGCTTCGGCGGCCATGCGGGCGCGATGCGCTTCCCAAAGCGCACGGGCCTGAGCGTCATTGCCGCCCAGGGCCAGATCGTCATCCAGCGCGGTCAGCGGCCGGTGATCCAGACCGCTGTCTTCTTCGATCCGGTGACGGGCCTCGATAAAATCAACTTTGGGGATTTGGGTGAACGCGCGCTGTAGAGCGCCGGCGAACACAACCAGGAACCCGATCACCACGGCAATATGCAGCCAGACCGGCAGCAGGGTGAACAGATCCAGCAGGGCCGCGCCGATGAAGATGCCGGCCGTGGCCACCGCCGGCCACAAAGCGGGCCAAAGGTATTCCCACAGCAAGCTCGCCCGGGCGAGGCCTAGATATGTTTTGTAAAACGGGCCGTTCCGCTTGACCATTAAACTACCCAACTCCAAACCGCCTCAGCGGTGTTCAGGGGTGCGGTCTTCATTATGCGGTATTTTAGCTCGACTCCAACCAATTTGGGAGAGATTCGTGCTCTAAAAGGCTCTCAATCTCCGCCCGCCGCCGGACAACCGCAAATTTGCCGCCCTTGACCAGGACCTCCGGCACGAGCGCGCGGCTGTTATATGTCGAGGACATAACCGCGCCGTAAGCGCCGGCGGAACGGATCGCCAGTAACTCACTCTGTTCAACGGGCGGCAGGGCCAATTCGGTCGCAAATGTGTCGCCGGTTTCACAGACCGGGCCGACCACATCAACAGGCTGCAGACCGGCGTCCGGACGGGGTTCCGAGACGGGTACGATCTCGTGATGCGCGTCGTACATGGCCGGCCGGATCAGATCGTTCATCGCCGCGTCTATGATGACGAACCGCCGGGACGCCCCGTCCTTCACATATACCACTTTGGTGACCAAAATGCCCGCATTCCCCATGATCAGCCGGCCGGGCTCGAACAACAACTCGCAACCCAACTCACCGACCGTTTCGGCGACCAGTTTACCGTAGTCCGCCGGGCTCGGCGTCTCGCCGCCGTCGTAGGGAATGCCGAGCCCGCCGCCAAGGTCTAAGCGCCTAATTTCAAAGCCTTTTTCCCGCAAATCAGCGGTGGTTTGGGCGAGGCGATTAAACGCGTTCCGGAACGGGTCCAGCTTGGTCAATTGGGAGCCGATATGCATGGCTAGGCCCACCGGACGGACATTGTCCATGCCGGCGGCGGCGGTAAAAACCTCGTGAACCCGGTCCCAATCAATGCCGAACTTGTCTTCCTGCCGGCCGGTGCTGATTTTTTGATGGGTCTCGGCATCCACGTCCGGATTAATGCGGAACGCCACTTCGGCGACTTTACCGAGGGAGGCGGCCACCTGGTTGATGCGTTCCAGCTCCGGGCCGGACTCCACATTGATCTGTAGAATATTGCTGGTGAGCGCCTGGGAAATCTCGGCCTCGGTCTTGCCCACGCCGGAAAAGACGATCTTATTCGCGGGAATGCCGGCCGCCAGCGCGCGGGTTAACTCGCCGCCGGAGACCACGTCCGCCCCGGCGCCCAGCCGGGCCAGGGTGCGCACCACGGCCAGGTTGCCGTTGGCCTTCACCGAATAACAGACCGTCGCCGGCAGGCCCTTCAGGGCGTCGGCAAAGACGTTGAAGTGGCGCTCGATAGTAGCCGTGGAATAACAATAGAAAGGCGTGCCGACAGTTTCCGCGATTCGGGAAAGCGGGACGTCCTCGGCGGCCAATTCGCCGTTCTTATACTGAAAATGATCCATGAGTTTTGGCCGATCGCCTACTTGCGGGGATATTCCCGGGGATACTTGTACTCTTCCCCTTCCGGTGCTCCCGGCGCGTTTTTCTTGCCGCACGCGCCCAGCACCGGCAGCAGAATGCCGATGGCAAACAGAGCAAGAAGTATCCGGCGAGACATAATAAATTAGTCCTCCAGGTACGCCCGGCGGGCGGCGGTAACAGCGTCGCGGACCCGATCCGGTGCGGGTCCTCCCAAACTATTCCTCATTGCGATGGACTTGTCGATATCCAGCACCCGGAACACGTCGTCGGTGATCCCCGGCTCCACCGCGTGCATGTCCTCAATCGACAGGTCTTCCAGGCCGCAGCTTTTGTCTTCGGCCAGCCGGACCAACTGTCCGGTGATGTGGTGGGCCTGGCGGAACGGCGTGCCCAGGTTTTGCACCAGCCAGTCCGCCAGATCGACCGCGTTGGACTTACCCGCCTTGGCGGCGGCCCGCATGGCGTCTTCATTAAAGGTGATCTCGGCCATCATGCCGGTCATGGCGGCGACGCAGAGCGCCAGTGTGTCCGCGGTTTCGAACACCGGTTCCTTGTCTTCCTGCATGTCCTTGCTGTAGGCGAGGGGCAGGCCTTTGAGGACGATCAGAAGACCGTTCAACGCGCCGATCACCCGGCCGGATTTGGCCCGCACCAGTTCCGCCGCGTCCGGATTGCGCTTCTGCGGCAACATGGAACTGCCGGTCGAAAAGGAATCCGGCAAGCTGACAAAACCAAACGACGCATTGGCCCAGACCACTAACTCTTCCGACAGTCTGGAGAGATGCACCGCCAGAATGGACGCCACGGAAAGGTACTCAAGTGCGAAATCCCGGTCCGAGACGCCGTCCAGGGAATTGGCCATGGGCCCGTCAAAGCCGAGCGCCGCCGCCGTCATCTCCCGGTCGATGGGGAAAGACGTGCCGGCCAAGGCGCCGGAGCCTAAGGGGCTTTGATTGGCGCGCGCCCGGCAATCCCGGACCCGGCTTCTGTCCCGGCCCAGCATTTCCACATAGGCCAGAAGGTGGTGGCCCAGGGTCACCGGCTGCGCGGTTTGCAGATGGGTATAGCCGGGCATGATCGCCGCCGCGTGTTCATCGGCCCGCTCAATCAGCACCGCCTGCAGCGCCTTTAGGTCCGCATCGAGCTGATCCAAAGCATCCCGCACCCAAAGCTTGAAATCGGTGGCCACTTGGTCGTTCCGGGACCGGGCCGTATGCAGCCGGCCGGCGGCATCGCCGATCAGTTCGGCCAGCCGGGACTCCACATTCATGTGGATATCCTCAAGCGACCGCTTGAAGTCGAAGGACCCGGATTCGATCTCGGCCTGCACCTGATCCAAGCCGGATAGGATCGCCTGCCCGTCTTCGGCGGTAATAATCTCTTTGGCGACCAGCATCTCGCAATGGGCCTTCGAGGCGGCGATGTCCTGGGCATAGAGGCGCTGATCAAAACCGATGGAGGCGTTGATCTCTTCCATGATCTGCGCAGGACCGGCGGCGAAGCGCCCGCCCCACATGGTGCTGGCGTCTTGATTTTCTGCCGGACCGCCGCTCTGATGAGACGGCTTTGATTTTTGCCCCGAATCGGTCATTTTCTCCACCGGAGACGAAAGAGTGCCAAAATTAATTCTCGGACTGGCCGTTCTTATCATCGGCGTTGCGACGTTCCTGGCGTTGACGCCCGACTATGCGGGCCGGGACAACGCCCCGGTATCGGCCGATTCCTGTCACGCTGCCGCCGAAAAAATCGCAAATTTCGATGCAAAATCAGCGGGAAAGCCTGTCCAAGCCGATGGTATAACCGATGAAACCGGAAAACGCATCGATTTTAGTCAGTATCGGGGCCGGGGGATTGTATTGAACTTCTGGGCGACCTGGTGCGGCCCTTGCGTGCGGGAGATGCCGTCCCTCTTGCGCCTTAAGTATAAAGTCGCCGGCGCCGGGGTGGAGGTGTTGCCCGTCTCCGAAGACGTGAAGGGCGCGGCCAAGGTCGTAGAATTCTACAAAGCCCACCGCTTGAAAGGTTTCCCGGTGCTCATGGACGAGGGCGGCAAACTGGCGCGCGCCAGCAAAGTGCCCGGTCTGCCGACGACCCTTCTGATCAACAGGGACGGTATTGAGACGGGCCGGGTGGTGGGCCCGTTGGAGTGGGATTCCGCTGACGCCGTAAAAATGATCAAGGCTTGTACGCGTTAGGGCCTTTAGCCTAAGCCGCTTTGGCGGCGTTGCCGCTCTTGGAGCGCAGCCAGTCGTTGATCCGCGTATCCAGGCCTTTCCACTTCATGGCTATGATATCGCCGAGGGCCGCTTTCCGGCTGTCGTCCAGATCGTCTTCCGCTTCCAGTTGGACAAAATCGGACACCACCTGACGCAGGAATTTCTGCACGAACTGATCTTCCCGCAACAGCTTCGGGGCGTTGTCGCCGTAGGTCTGGCGGAACACTTCCATGAAAAGCTTCAGGGTCGGTATTTTTAACTGCTTCAGGACTTCCAGCGCCGGGAAGGTAATGTCGGCCACGCTCGGGCCTAGGGCCCAGACCCGATTCTCGTCCATCGACATGATTTCGTGGAGGATGTCGGGACCGCGAGTGAACAGATCCATCGATCGGTCCCCGGCCACCTTGCGCATCAGTTCCAGCTTGGCCTTGGATTTGATCAATGACATACCTTTGACCGAACCAGGGTCGTTGGCGATGATCTCCTCAAATTTCTCTCCGGCCAGTTTCTGAACCTTACGGATATCGGTGGGATTGATCTTGCCGATCAGTTCGACCTTGGCCGGGGTGTCCAGGGAAAATAGATCAAACTCCAGCACCTTCGCGTGGGCGCGCACCATGTGTTCGTTGTAGCCGCTGACCAGCGGCAGCTGCCAGGCGAACGCGATATAGGGCCGGAATTCATCCAGCTTGCGCTGACCTTCATGATCGGCGGTTGTCGCCGGTTCATCGTTGGCGTCTGACTTCCCACCGAAGATCGCGAAGATGCCTTTCTTCTTGGGCGCTGCGGGTTTTTTAACCTCGACTTCGGGCTTTACGAACACCAGGGACGCGTGGGTCAGCACCAGCATTCGTTCCAACTGCGACAGGCTGGCGCCGCAGACCAACGGCGTGTCCAGATCGGCGACGGATTTGCCGTCCGCGTCGACGAACAGGTCTTTGCCGATCTCCAGGTTTTCTCTCACCAGGCGGATGAATTTATGGATCTTCATGTCGTTCCGGATGATGTCCTTGTATTTAAGTTCCGCATCCATCTTGCCCGCCTTTTTCAGGCGCGCGATCAGGAACTTCGTGCCGGCAAGGACGATCTTCCGCTTTTCAGAGGAGAGGGGGACGG
>JAYQGD010000116.1:0-7423 GCA_038140415.1 Rhodospirillaceae bacterium | reverse complement strand
GTTCGAGGCGCTGTTGGATGAAAGCGACAACGATCTTCTCAATTGGATCATGGAACGGGAGGCCGTACCGGCCCATATAGATGAGGACCTGATCCGGCAAATCATCAACTTCAAGAATGCGCTTTGACCGTGGACCATATTCCCGACCAAGACCTGAAACTTGATGCGACCCTGCTGGCCGGCGTGCCGGAGGGCTTTGACACGCTGGTGCTGGCGGAGATGGCGGCTGAGGCGCCGGTGACCATGTTTGTGGCGCGTGACGACCGGCGGTTGACTTCGGTCCGTTCGTGTCTTGCGTATTTTGCGCCGGACCTCCGGGTGATCGACTTTCCGGCATGGGACTGCCTGCCCTATGACCGCACTTCGCCCAAAAACGATATCGTCGCCCGGCGCATCGCCGCCTTAACGGAATTGGCCGGCTTGCACGAAACGAATAGCGGCGGCGGCGTGATCCTGCTGACCACCGTGGCGGCGGTGATGCAGCGGGTACCGGGCCGGTCCCGGTTTGAAAATGTCTCTCTGACCGTGAACGCCGGCCAAGGCGCGGCGCGGGAAGATATCCTGAGCTACATGCAGGGCAACGGCTACACCCGAAGCGAAACGGTGATGGAGCCCGGCGAGTATGCGGTCCGGGGCAGCATCATTGATTTGTTCCCGCCGGGCTTCGGCGAGCCCCTGCGTCTGGACTTTTTCGGCGAGGATTTGGACACGATCCGCAGCTTCGAGCCGTTCAGTCAGATGTCGACGGGCAAGGTGGACGGGTTTTCGCTGAAACCCACGTCTGAGTATGTGCTGGATGAAGACAGCATCTCCCGGTTCAGAACGGGGTACCGGGCCTTGTTCGGCGCGCCGGCCTCCGAAGATCATATTTATGAATCGGTGTCCGTCGGGCGGGACGCCCCAGGACTCGAACATTGGCTACCGTTGTTCCTTGAAGAGATGAGTACCCTGTTCGACTTTGTGTCCGACGCACCGGTGGTGCTGGACTATCAGGCGGGGGAGGCGATCGCTGCGCGCGCCGACTTGGTGCGGGACAGTTTCGAGGCCCGCGCCGGGTTTCAAGCCAAGGGGCTGGCGGTCAACGAAGGCATCTACAATCCTATTCCCGCCGACAGGCTGTACCTCACCCGCGATGAGATCAGCGGCGTCGTCGCCGCGCGCCAGGCGTTCGGGTTCCAGCCCTTTGCCGCGCCCGACGCCGAGGAGCGGATCGTCGATAAGGGCGGGCGGCCTGGCCGGGATTTCTCCGACGCTCGCGCCCAGCAGGATCGCAATCTTTATGACTCTGTTCGCGAATTGGTGGAGGCGGAATGCGCCGCCGGTCAAAAGGTCATGCTGGCGACGGTCTCCGACGGATCGGGTGAACGTCTGACCCGCATCCTCGGAGAACACGGACTCAAATTAACGCACGCGGACGCCTGGACGGCGCTGACGGCGGGCGCGGCGGCCACGGCGGTTCTCGATCTGGAACGGGGCTTCAAGGCGCCGGGGATCACGGTTATCACCGAGCAGGATGTGCTGGGTGACCGGCTGCGCAGTTCCGGCCGCCGGCTCCGGCCCGATAATTTTCTGACCGAAGCCTCGACCCTCAGCGCCGGTGATCTGGTGGTGCATATCGAACACGGGATTGGCCGGTTCGAAGAACTGGCGACCCTGGATGTGGCGGGGGCGGCACATGATTGTCTGCGGCTGGTCTATGACGGCGGGGACAAGCTTTTTGTGCCGGTCGAAAATATAGACGTCCTGTCCCGCTATGGCGATGAAGAAAACCAGGCACGGCTCGACAAGCTGGGCGGCGCCGCGTGGCAGGCGCGCAAGGCCGGGCTCAAGCAGCGGCTGCGGGAAATGGCTGATCAGTTGATCGCGGTGGCGGCCGCCCGGGAGCTGCAGCCCGGCGACACATTCCACCCGGATCAAGCCGGGTTCGAGGAATTCTGTTCGGGCTTTCCGTTTTCCGAGACCGAGGATCAGGCCCGCGCCATCGACGACGTGGTGGCGGACTTGGCCAAGGGCCGGCCTATGGACCGGCTGATCTGCGGCGATGTGGGGTTCGGCAAGACGGAAATCGCGCTGCGCGCCGCGTTCATCAGCGCGCTGGAAGGTAAGCAGGTCGCGGTGGTGGTGCCGACCACCTTGCTAGCACGCCAGCATTTCCAGGTGTTTTCCACCCGGTTCAAGGGCTTCCCCGTGCGCATCGCCCAACTGTCCCGGCTGGTTTCCGCCAAGGATGCCAAAGACGCCAAGGAAGGTCTCGCAGACGGCACGGTGGACATCATCATCGGCACCCATGCGGTGCTGGCCAAGGATGTGAAGTTCCAGCGACTGGGTCTGATGATTATCGACGAGGAGCAGCATTTCGGGGTCGCGCACAAAGAACAGCTCAAGCAAATGAAGGCCGGGGTGCATGTGTTGACCCTGACGGCCACGCCGATCCCGCGAACTCTGCAGCTCGCGCTCACCGGCGTGCGCGAGTTGAGCCTGATTACCACGCCGCCGGTGGACCGTTTGGCTGTGCGGACGTTTGTGCTGCCGAAAGACTCGGTCGTGATCCGTGAAGCCATCAACCGGGAACGGTTCCGGGGAGGGCAGGTGTTTTACGTGTGCCCCAGGGTGGCTGATCTGTCGCGTCTGGAAGAGGAACTGCGGGAGCTGATCCCCGACCTTCGCATCGCCGTGGCCCACGGCCAGTTGGCGCCGAGCCAGTTGGAAGATGTGATGTCGGCTTTCTATGACAGGGCGTACGACCTATTGCTCTCCACCAACATCGTCGAGTCGGGTCTCGATCTGCCGACGGTGAACACGATCATTATTCACCGCGCCGATATGTTCGGCCTGGCCCAGCTCTATCAACTTCGCGGGCGGATCGGCCGGTCCAAGGTGCGGGGCTATGCCTATTTGACCTTGCCGCCAAACCAGCTTCTAACGCCGAACGCTCAGCGCCGGCTGGAAGTCATGCAGACGCTCGACAGTCTGGGCGCGGGCTTCATGCTGGCCAGCCATGACCTGGATATCCGGGGGGCGGGCAACTTGCTGGGCGAGGAGCAGTCCGGCCATATCCGCGAGGTCGGGATCGAGCTCTATCAGCAGCTTTTGGAAGAGGCGGTGGCCGAAGCGAAATCGGCGGACGGCGTCTCGGCCTTTGAGACGCACGAATGGATGCCGCAAATCGATGTGGGCGTACCGGTGCTGATTCCGGCGGACTACGTGCCTGATCTGGGAATCCGCTTAAGCCTCTATCGCCGGATCGCCGCCCTGGCCAATGAAGCGGAGATCGAAGCTTTCGCGGCCGAGTTGATCGACCGGTTCGGTTCATTGCCCGAAGAGGTGGAAAATCTGATCAACACAGTGGGCGTCAAACAGCTTTGCCGCACCGCCGGTGTGGAGAAAGTCGAAGCCGGGCCCAAGGGCGCGTTGATCAGTTTCCGCAACGATGACTTCGCCAATCCGGCGGGGCTGGTGGAGTTCATCACGGCGCAGGCAGGCACGGCCAAGCTACGCCCGGATCACAAATTGTTCTTCATGCGGTCCTGGGACACCGGGGAGAAACGCTTGGCCGGCGCGCGTTATCTCCTATCAGAGCTGGCCAAGGTGTCCTCTGCCTAAATCCGGTAGGATTTGGTAAACTGATTTCATGCAAAAATCGATCATGCCTAAGTTCAGAAATTTGTGCGCGACGCTTACGGCCATCTCGATTCTGTCGGCCTCATTGATCGCCTCTGCTCAGGGGCTCAAGAGGGACTCGTTGTTCTCGCTCTTGTGCGTCGGTCAGCATTCCGCCGGTTTTAAGTGGCATCAAGGGCAGTGGCACCCGGCGACCTTTACCACCGGACGCTATATTCTCAGCAAGGTGAACATGAAAACCGCCTCGGCGCTCGAAAAGCTCAACTGCGAACCGCACTACGAGGAGAAGAAATCACCGGATGGCAAGGCGGAGATCAACGCCTGCTACAACATTCGAGGCGATGGCGACGAGTATCACGAACAATTTTCCCGGGCCTGCACCGAACATTGGACCGGCAAGACGCTCGACCATGTCGAGTGCGACCGCCCCAACAAGCTGTACTTTAAGCCCAACGGCAATTTTATCTTCAGCTATCTCCACCCGAGCCTCAGCGACCGGCCGCAAAACGATTATAAGGATTCGCTTTTCGTCTCCGTCGGACGGTGCGTATTCCACAGATAAACCCCTAGGTTTCACCAATTTACTCATTGGTATTCCGTTCACTTATGCAGTAACGTTGCAGAGTTCGGTCACCTGCGCGTGACGGACGGGTATAAATTTCGCCCAACAAAAAATACCGGGCTGATTATTCTTTTTGGGGAGAAAATTCATGTCTATGCGTAAATTAATTTTGGCCGGCGCCGCCGGTCTCGCCCTGGCCGCCGCCGGTCAGGATATTCGCGCGGCGGAACTCGTCCACGGGTCATGGACACCCGCCGTAAGCTATATCAACCGCGTCGTTATGCCGAAGGCGATCAAGAATATCGAGCAGCAGACCAACGGCGCGATCAAGTGGAAAGTCATCGCAGGCGGTCAGGTGGCCGGCGCCAAAGATTCCTTCAACGCGCCGGGCGACGGCATCGTGGCCTCCGCCTTCGGGATCGCCATTTATCAGCCGAACCTGGTGCCGTCCCTGAACACGATTTATTCCACGCTGGTTTTTGACGGCAATGCGGTCAGCGGCTCGCCGGCCGCGCTGGAAACCTTCCACTTCAACTGCCCGCAATGCCTGGAAGAGTTCAAGAATCTAAAGCTGGTGGGTTTGAGCGGCTGGACCACGGATCAGTATCACCTGGCCTGCCGGGAACCGGTCAGCAAGGTCGAGCAGCTCAAGGGCCTGCGCATTCGCGGTAAGGGCGGCCCGGCGCAGCTTTGGCAGTTGGCGGGCGCCATTCCGGTCGCCTCGACCCTGCCTGAGTCTCTCTCCCTGCTGCAACGGGGCGGCATGGACTGCATGCATACCGTTCACAGCTGGCTGCAGGTGTTCAGCTACGGTGACTTCGCTAAGCACGTCACCGACTATCCGCTGAGCCTGTCCGGCCCGGCCATGGGTATGATGATCAACCGCGACGTCTGGAATGGCTTCACCACCGAGCAAAAGAAGGTGCACCTCCGCCAGGCCGCTTATATCAGCGCCGCGCAGGCGACTGAGGATATGGGCTCGCTTCAGACCAAGTTCCTGGGCATGGTGAAAGCCAAGAAGGGTGTGCAGGTTGTTAAGGCGGAACCGTCCGGCTTCGATGCATTGGTGAAGAAGTTCGACACGGTCCAGACCGAGAGCATCATCGCTGAAAACAAGAAGTTCGGCGTCCGCAATCCCGAAGCGATCATCGCCGCCTACAAGAAAAACGTCGCCAAGTGGCAGAAGCTAACCGCCGATGTGGGTTTCGACCGGGACAAGCTTGAGAAGCTGATCTGGGAGCATATTTACTCCAAGGTCGACCTCAACACGCTCTAGTCACCTGAGTTGGCGTTCATCCGTTAGACGGTTTCGGCGCGGTCAAATAGTCCTGGCCGCGCCGCCCGTCGAAGGTTCCGATCATGGATAGATTGCTGAATTGGCTCGAATGGCCGATCCACGCCCTCATGTGGCTTGGGCTCTTGGCGGGCGCGCTGATGATGGGCCATATCACCTTGGATGTCGCCGGCCGCGCGCTCTGGGTGCCCATTGAGGGCACGCCCGAGATTGTTTCCGGCTACTACATGATCGCCGTTGCGTATTTCCCGTGGGCCATGGTTGCGCGGCGGGACGATCACATCATGGTCGAACTGTTCACTCAGAAAATGTCGCCGCAAACCCTGTTCTGGATCGATACGGTCGTGAAGATGCTGACGGCGATTTATGTCGCCATCTTTACCTGGCAGACCTGGAGACGCGCGTTCGAACAAATGGAAGCGCGCGAAGCCATGCAGGTCGGCGCAACATATATGATCGTCTGGCCAAGCCGGTATTTCCTGCCCGTCGCCGGTTTCTTCATGGTGTTGTATCTCGTCCTCCGCGTGATCAAGGATATCCAGGACGGTGCCGGCGGCCATGCGGACGAGGGGGCGTCGTAGATCATGGGCGCGATTACTCTCTCCCTGCTCAGCCTTGCGGCGATCCTGGTCTTGATCGGCCTCCGCGTGCCTATCGGGGTGGCGCTGGGCGGGGTTTCGCTGGCCGGGTTCTCCTACATCACCAATTGGAAAGTGGCGATGAAGGTCATCGCCGACTCGCCCTATGGGTTTGCGTCCAGTTGGGACCTGACCGCCATCCCGATGTTTTTATTACTGGGCGCCATTGCCAATAACTCCGGCATCTCGGTTTCCCTGTTCCGGGCGGCGCGGGTCTGGTTCGGCGGATTACCAGGCGGTCTGGCGGTCGCCACCAACATGTCCTGCGCCGGGTTCGCCGCCGCCTGCGGTTCCAGCGTCGCCGCCGCCGCCGCCATGGCGCGGCTGGCCACGCCCGAAATGGTCAAAACCGGCTATGACAAAGGCCTTGCCACCGGCGTGGTGGCGAGCGCGGGTACGCTGGCGGCGCTTATTCCGCCATCGATCCTGTTCGTGCTTTATGGCGTGTTCGCCGAGGTCTCCATCGTTCAATTGCTGATAGCCGGCGCGTTCCCGGGGTTGCTGACCGCCGGTGTCTTTGCCGCGATGATTCTGATCCGCTGCAAGCTCAATCCCAAGCTAGCCCCGAAGGTCACACTCGGCGATCCTGAAGAGTTGCGACGGGAACGCTGGGCCGCCCTTGGTGAGGTCTGGCCGTTGCTGGCGCTGATCGCCGGCATCATCGGCGGTCTCTACAGCGGCGTGGTCACCCCGACCGAGGCGGGCGCGGCGGGTGCGGCACTCGCATTGGTCATCGGAGTCATCCAGGGCAAGCTCAACTTCGAGAAGTTTATGGATGCGCTGAAGGATGCCATCGGCACCACGGCGCAAATCTTTTTCGTCGGCATGGGCGCCATCATGTACACCAAGTTCCTGGCGTTGGCCGGGCTCGGCGCTGCCCTGACCGACATTATCGGCACCTGGGCGTTGGATCCGATCCTGCTGGTGATCGCGTCGTCCATCATCTTCGTCATCCTGGGCATGTTCCTGGACCCACTGGGGATCGTGCTGATCACCATCCCGGTGTTGCTGCCCATGTTCACCGCACTTGATCTTGATCTGGTCTGGTTCGGGGTGATCGTGGTTAAGTACGTGGAGATCGGGCTGCTCACCCCGCCGGTCGGATTCAACGTCTATGTGGTGAAGAATGTGGTCGGGGATTCGATTCCCCTGCACGATATTTTCCGAGGCTGTTTCTGGTTTCTGGCGTGCGAAGTCCTGATCATGACCCTGCTGATCGCGTTCCCGGAAATTTCCTTGTGGCTCCCCCGGACAATGGGATAATGGCCGGAGAGCAAGAACACCGGCTTCATGTCCTCGGGGAATCCC
>JAYQGD010000115.1:0-7448 GCA_038140415.1 Rhodospirillaceae bacterium | reverse complement strand
GAAAATAACCACATTATTTCAGTGTGTTATACGAAGAACCAGCGGATTGGCGTATGGAAGATCAAGAGGTAAACGGCTTGGATGTGAATGCGGCAACATATCGACAGGTGGGACAATAGTAACGTGTCGCTTTTGACTATCGGTTGCGCAATTAAGAGAATAAACTACTTTTATAATCAAACACCTGGCCTGACGCCCCGAGGTAGATAAAAAAATGGAGTAACAGAAATGAGACGACGCACCATTAAGGATGACGGTCCGGATCCGATTGATCGCTTTGTCGGCTCGCGGGTTCGCACCCGGAGAGTTGGCCTGCGGATCAGCCAAACCAAGCTGGGTGAGGCGATCGGCGTGACGTTCCAACAGGTGCAAAAGTATGAAAACGGCACCAACCGGATCGGCGCCAGCAATCTCTATAAAATCGCCAAGACATTGGGCGTCGAAATTTCTTATTTCTATGACGGCGTGGAAGCCGTTCCCGACGCCGATAAGCCGCGGGTATTGTCCGACCTGCCCCAGGTTCCTCTCGAAGATGACCCCATGTCGTCCAGGGAGGCCATCGAGATGATGCACAATTTTTACCGCATCACCGACGAAACCGTCCGGGGTCGGTTGGCGCAGTTCGTGAAATCTCTTGCCCAATACGGCAAATAAACGAACTTCTTCGGCGATCTCCTTTTTCTGATACGCCCTAATACAACCCTAATAAGTGGTATTAATTTCTCTTTTGATTGACCAAGGGGCGTGCTATATCTGGGCTATGTCCTTATTTGCATTGGCTTATAAGGGTTTAGGGAGTGCTCCTTTTAAGAGTATTTTCCGTTCATCAGAAAATTCGAGGCTCCATGACCCGCGAGCGGGAAAATTTCACTGAGTCGGAAGCCGGTTTTACCCAACCGAGCAAGGCGGTAAATGTCGTGATCGGCCGGCGAATTCAGGAGCTACGGGCCGCCGTCGATGTTTCCCGCCGTGACGTGGCGGCCGTTTTGGGCATCCCGATAAAGCAATTACGAGCAATTGAATATGGTAATAAAATCATTACGGCTGAAATGCTGTATCGCCTGGCGACAAAATATGGTCTCGACATGCAGTATTTTTTCCAGGACCTGGACGCCCTGAATGAAACCCCGGTCCGCGCCGATATTGCGCCCTATATTTCCCGCGAGTTACCCAGGTTATTTGCGGCTTACTTGAGCCTGGACAGCGCCGACGCCAAACGAGATCTGGTGGCGCTCGTGGAAGCCGCCGCCGGAATCAACACCGCCTAAACTGAAACCGCAGTCATCCTGTCATAGCCTCCTGACCCGTCGCCGGTTAAGGTGCGCCCATGGACTATGCGCAGATTGAACAACGCTTCGCGTCGACCGGTCTGATCGTTCGGGGTGGCTTTTACCCCAGCGATGAAGACGGTGTGCCGATGCCCTGTGCGACCCTGATTATGATCGGCAACGCCGGCCCCGACTTTTGGTGCGCTTTCGAACGTGACTCCGACACCTCTGCCGGCAATCCCATCGAAGACTGGACCCGCGAAATAATATCAGACGCCTCGCAAGACTTGGGCGCGGTGGTGCTGTTTCCTTTTACCGGTCCGCCCTACTTGCCGTTTCTAAGCTGGGCGCAAAAGGCAGACGCCGTGTTCCCCTCCCCCATCGGCCCTCTCATCCATTCGGTCTATGGATTGTGGCACGCCTATCGCGGTGCACTGGCGTTTGGCGAACGGATCGATTTGCCGCCACGAGAAAACCTCACGTCGCCCTGCGAGTCCTGCCGGGACAAGCCTTGTCTGAGCACCTGTCCCGTCGAAGCGGTGGGCGCGGGCGGCTATGACGTCCCGGCCTGTAGCGGCTATCTGGCCGGTCCGGAGGGAGCGGATTGTCTTTCATCGGGATGCGCGGCCCGGCGCGCCTGCCCGGTCGGACGGGACTATCTCTACGAACCCAACCAGGCTGGATATCACATGCGGGCATTCCTCAAGACCTTCGGGCCGGGCGCCGGCTAAGCGCCAAGCCCATTTACATCGCGCCGGAGGGGCTCTATAGGACCCGCCATGACCACAGTGAACTTCATCAAGATGCACGGGCTCGGCAACGATTTCGTCGTGTTCGATGGCAGAGCCAATCCGCTGGAGCTGAGCGCCGATCAAACGCGCGCCATCGCCGACCGGCGGACAGGCGTCGGCTGCGATCAATTGATCCAGCTTGAACCGGCCACGGACACCGGTGCGGATGTCTTCATGCGCATCCGCAACGCCGACGGCGGTGAAGTGGACGCCTGCGGCAACGCCACCCGCTGCATCGGCGCGATGGTCATGGAGGAGACAGGACAGGATCAGGCAGTGATCCAAACGAACGCAGGATTGTTGGCGACCAGCAGAACTGGCGACAATCTGGTGACCGTCGATATGGGCCCGGCGAGACTGGACTGGCAGGACATTCCCCTGGCCGGCGAGACCGATACGCTTCATCTGGCTATGACCGAGGGTGATCTTGCCGATCCCGTTGCCGTCAGCATGGGAAATCCTCATGCCGTCTTTTTCGTTGCCGACGCGAACGCCGTTGCACTATCGGAAGTCGGCCCCAAGCTTGAGTTTCATCCGCTGTATCCGGAACGCACCAATGTCGAGGTGGTCGAAGTCCGCAGTGAAAACGAATTGCGGGTCCGGGTCTGGGAACGGGGCGCCGGCATCACCATGGCCTGCGGCACCGGCGCCTGCGCCGCCCTGGTCGCAGCCAACCGTCGAGGTCTCAGCGGCCGGAAAGCCTCGGTCGAATTGGACGGCGGGGTGCTCGAGATCGAATGGCTGGAAAACGGCCACGTGCTGATGACCGGCGAGACCGCCGTCAGCTTTTCCGGCACGTGGGATTTGTGAGGCGGCGCTGCCATGACCAAGCCCGAGATTATCACTTTCGGCTGCCGCCTGAACGCCTTCGAATCGGAAGTGATCAGGGGTCATGCGGAAGCAGCCGGCCTCGACGACGCCGTCATCATCAATACCTGCGCGGTGACCTCCGAGGCCGAGCGCCAGGCGCGCCAAACCATCCGCAAGCTGCGCCGGGAGAACCCTGAACGCCGGATCATCGTCACCGGCTGCGCGGCGCAGGTGAACGGCGACGCTTTCGCCGGCATGGAGGAGGTCGACGTGGTCCTCGGCAACGAGGAAAAACTGGCGGCGGAGAGCTATCTTAACTTACCGGCCGACGGCGGCGTCTTGATCTCCGACATTATGCAGGCGACGGAAACCAGTGGCCACCTGATCAAAGCGTTCGACGCCCGGACCCGCGCCTTCGTACAAATCCAGCAGGGCTGCGATCATCGCTGCACGTTCTGCATTATTCCCTTCGGCCGCGGCAACAGCCGCTCCGTACCCATGGGTTTCCTGGCCAGTCAAATGTCGGAGCTGGTGGACGCCGGATACAACGAATTTGTCCTGACCGGCGTGGACATCAGTTCCTACGGCGGCGATCTGCCGGGCACGCCCAGCCTGGGCGAGCTATGCCGGCGGCTCTTAAACAGCGTCACTGGACTGGAAAGATTACGGCTCAGTTCACTCGACCCGGCCGTGGTGGACGAAGAGATGATCCAACTGATCGAAGACGACGAACGGTTGATGCCGCACCTGCATCTCAGCGTTCAGGCCGGCAGCGACATGATCCTCAAGCGGATGAAGCGCCGCCATAACCGCCGGGACGTGATCGAGCTGTGCAACCGCTTGCGGGCGGCGCGGGACGACCTGGTGTTCGGCGCTGACATCATCACCGGCTTTCCGACCGAAACCGAGGAGATGTTCGAAGACACGCTCAATTTGGTCGACGAAGCCGGGATCACGTACCTCCACGTCTTCCCTTACTCTCCCCGGCCGGGCACGCCGGCGGCCAAAATGCCGCAGATACCCGACAAGATCAGGCGCGAACGGGCCAAGCGCTTGCGGGAACGGGGCGAGGAGGCGAAGTCCGTTTATTTTGACACCCTCATCGGGTCCACCGCCCGTATGCTGAGCGAGGCGGAAAACCGGGGCTATACCGATCACTATGCGCCGGTTCATCTGGAAACCCCGATCACGCCGGGCAGCGTTTTGCCGGTGAAAATCACCGGGCGCACAGATGCCGGCCTGACCGCCGAGCCGGTTGTATGAGGGCTCAGGTATGAGGTTAGGGGCATGAGCGAGGGCGGGGGTTGGCTCTCCCGGTTGCGCGCCGGGCTCAGCCGGACATCGCAATCTCTGACCAGCGGCATCAATGATCTGCTGGTGAAGCGAAAGCTTGATGACGACACGCTCCAGGAGCTGGAAGACATTCTGATCACCTCCGATCTTGGCGTGACCACAGCAGCACGGCTCAGCGGCGAGCTGGCGAAAACACGCTTCGGCAAGGAAGTCAGCGGCGAAGAAGTCCGGGGCGCTTTAGCCGACGAAATCGCCGCCATCCTGGAACCGGTGGCCCGTCCGCTGGATACAGGCGCCGGCAACCCCCATGTGGTTTTGGTGTGCGGGGTAAACGGCAGCGGCAAAACCACCACGGTCGGCAAACTGGCGCACATATATAAGGAACATGGCAAGTCGGTCATGCTGGCCGCCGGCGACACGTTCCGGGCGGCGGCGGTGGAACAGCTTAAAATATGGGGCGAACGCACCGGCTGCCCGGTGATCGCCCGGGACACCGGCTCTGACGCAGCCGGTCTCGCCTATGACGCGCTGGAACAGGCCAAGGCCGACGGCGCGGATATTCTCCTGATCGACACGGCCGGCCGGCTGCAGAACAAACGGGAGCTGATGGACGAGCTGCAGAAGATCGTGAGAGTCATCCAAAAACTGGACGACACCGCGCCTCACAGCCGGTTGCTGGTCCTGGACGCCACGGTCGGCCAAAACGCCCATTCTCAGGTGGAGATTTTCTCGGAAATGATCGACATCAGCGGGCTTGTCGTGACTAAGCTGGACGGCTCCGCCAAGGGCGGGGTGATCGTGGCGCTGGCGGAAAAATTCGGCCTCCCGGTGCACGCCGTCGGCGTCGGTGAGCAGGCGGATGACCTCCGGCCCTTCGCGGCCAAAGACTTCGCCCGGTCACTCATGGGATTGGAAGCGGATTAGGCCGGGATCAGACCCGAACGTTCAGATAGAACCCGCGCGGCACATCATCCCGAAGCGGCTTTCCCGAGGCCAGACGCTGATCCAGTTTGGCCGCCGCGCGCTGCAACTCCGGGTCTTCCATTGGACAGGACACCCGCGCCCGGTTTTCAACTTCGCGGGATGCTTCATAGCCCGACAAGGCCTGCTTCCGGACCGGAAGCGCGTCGGGCAAGGATTGTGAAATACCGAGTTGATCGTTCATGCCGCGCATCATGCACGACAATCCTTAACGGAGTCTGAGTCGGCCGCCGATTTCGCTCAAAAAATTGGATAAATGCGCTTAGGCGGAAACGTCCAGGTAGGTGCCGCGTGGCACATCCGTTTTCTCGGGCCGCTCACCCGTGAGCCCGGCATTGTGATTGGGCGCTTGCGCATCATTCGCCGTCTGAACAGCATTCACGGGCTGTTGGCCCGCCCGATTGGGATCAATGCCTTGAACAGACGAATCGTCCTGCTGCGTTGCTGATTTTAGGGCTTGAGTCGCCGCCTGTACGGCGCTGCCTGATCCTACAAGATCAACCATCGGGATTCTCCTCAACTGGTGAGCCGGCTCATTCTGATCCGGCGGTTTTCGTCCGATAGCGCCCAAATTCGTACGCGTCCAGTCACCTCCGTGTGAGGCATCCGGGTCTCAATCACGAGCTTCGCCATTTACCCGGCGCTAGGATCGGTTATAAACTACACGGCGTATAAAGCAAAAACGGGTCAAGAGACCCGACCATGGCCGCGGGTTGCAGTGGCCGGCGTTCACCACGGGGAAAGCGAAATGGCGGCTGAAGAGCTGGTCAACCAAACCTACTCGGAACGGCGCGACGCCCCGCCGCCGCGTACCTTCATGGGCGGCATGCGGATGGGGTCCAGGGTCTCCCTGTTCGTCTTCCTGGGCCTGGTTGCCATTGTCGCCATGGGCGCGCTTTTTTATGTCGCTGACCAACGGATAACGTCGGCGATTGACGGTCTGGCCACCAGCGAGCGGATCACCGCGACGGTTTCCCGCATCGACGGCTCTACTCGCGGCGCCACCCAATCCAGCCGCCGGTTCCTAACCGAGCAAAGCGATGCGCTGGAGAAAGAGTATGACCGCAACTATCAAGCGGCGCTCGCGGCGCTTAACAACCTGCGGGGATTGCCCTCGGCCAGAAATAGTGTGCGGACCATCGATAATCTGACCAAGGGGCTGGATCAGCACGGCACCCATTTCAAAAACATTATCCGAATCCAGAAACTTTTGGGCGCCGACGCCAATTCCGGCTTGGCGGGCAATGCCCGGGCTTCGGGCACCGCGCTGGAAAACCGGATCACGGCGACCGACAGTGCGCGGCTGATCCGCCAGGCGACAGAGCTTCGAGATATCGAGAATGCACTTCGTTCCGGCGTCAGCCCGGATGATCCCCAGAACATCAAGGTCGCCATCGCCGCGCTGCGCCAAGTCTTGTCGGCGATCAATACGTCGCCGGCAAATAAACTGTCGATCACCGAAGCGATCAATTCCTACGCCACCGATATCGAGCAGCTCGCCCGAACCCGCCTGACACAGGCCAGCGAGATTTCGCGGATCAGCGAGATCAATGCGTATCTCCTGCCCAATCTTCGCTCGCTGTTGAAGTTCTCCAATGAATTGGCCAAGAGCGCGACCCTTACGGCGGACGAGTCTCATATCTTCTCCCGGCGCATCCTCGCCGGCGGCGGCGCCTCGGTGATGATCGCCTTGATCCTGATCGGCACCATGATGCTGCGCAGCATGGCGGCGCCGGTCTCACTTCTGTCGGGCGCCGCCAACCGGATGGCGCGGGGCGAAACCCTGACGTCGATCCCGGCGTTGGGAAATCGCGATGAAACGGGAGATCTAGCCAACGCCTTGATCTATTTCCGGGAGAATATGCTGCAGGCGGACCGTATCCGCGAAGGGCTGGAGAGTCAGCTCAAGCGGCAGGAGCAAAAAGAAGAGAAAGAGGCCGCCGCAACGGCGAATGACGCCAATCTGCAGGAAAACGATCAACAGATCCAAATCGGCGAAGACGAGGCGGTACGGCCAAGCGAAGAAGCGCCGAAAATTCCCCTACCCGACGCGCCCAGCCGGGAGTTGGTCCCTCTGCCGCCGGAACCGGAATCCAAAAGCAAACTCTCCGATGTCAGCCAGTTGGTCTCCGCCAGCAGTCAAAGCGCCTCGGACGCCGCGCGAGACGCGGAACGGGCGGACATCATGGTGACCGGCGTGTCGGACTCTTTGGAGAAGATCGAGGAGATCGAATTGCTGCTGGCCAGCATTTCCGATCAGATGAGCGTGTTGGCGGTGCAGAGCGCGGTCTCGGACGGTGTCGAG
>JAYQGD010000114.1:2954-7458 GCA_038140415.1 Rhodospirillaceae bacterium | reverse complement strand
GAGAAGATCGAGGAGATCGAATTGCTGCTGGCCAGCATTTCCGATCAGATGAGCCTGTTGGCGGTGCAGACCGCACTCTCCGACGATGACGACCCGGACGATCCGGAGAACCTGGTCCTGCTGTCGGAAAAAAGAATGGGCGAGGAAGCGCCGCCTCGGCAAGTCGGCCAATCGGTGGGCGACCGGATTGAAACCATTCAGTCGGGCACCAAACGCGCCATCAAGGCAATGCAGCAAATCGGCCGAACTCTGACGGAGGTCAACACTGTTGCCGTTCAGTTTGCCGCCGAAGCGTCGGACGAAGCGCTTAAGGCCGCGACGGCGCTGCTTCATCAATCCGAAGACTTACGGGGGATGCTGGACGATCTTCTGGGCCGGATCAAATCGGACGACAAGGCGGATTCGAACTAGCCCCTAGACGCCCTAATCCTGCAGGACCGCGACGCCGGGCAGTTCCCGGCCTTCCAGCCATTCCAGAAACGCGCCGCCGGCCATGGAGACGTAGGAAAACTGCTCCGCCACGCCGGCGGCTTCCAGCGCCGCGACCGTGTCACCCCCGCCGGCCACGCTTAAAAGACCTTTCTCGTGGGTCAGATGAGCGACCTTCTGCGCGGCGCCGATGGTCCCGGCATCGAAAGGCTTGATCTCGAATGCGCCCAACGGCCCGTTCCACAGGATGGTCTTACAAGTATCCAGAATGCCCCCCAGCCGCGCGATGCTGACAGGGCCTACATCCAGGATCATCATGGCGTCGGGCACGGCATCAATGGCCGTTGTCTCAGCCGGCGCGCCTTCCTTGAATTCAGGCGCCATCACTACATCGGTGGGCAGAACAATCTCGCAACCGGCATCCTTGGCGCGGGCGCGAACGTCCGCCACCGTGGAGAGCATGTCTTCTTCCACCAAAGACGTGCCGACGGAATAGCCGTCCGCCAGCAGGAACGTGTTGGCCATGGCCCCGCCGATCACCAAGAAGTCCACCTTGGCCGTGAGATTTTCCAGCACCGACAGTTTGGTGGAGATTTTGCTGCCGCCGATGATCGCCGCCGCGGGCCGGGCCGGATTTTCCAGCGCCCCGATCAGCGCGTTGATTTCTTTCTCCATCAGCCGGCCGGCGGCGGATGGCAGAAGCTTGGCGACAGCTTCGACGGACGCGTGAGACCGGTGTGCGCAGGAAAACGCGTCATCCAGATAAACATCCGCCAGTCCGGCCAGATGCTTGGCAAAATCGGCGTCGTTCTTCTCTTCGCCCGGATGAAAACGCAGGTTCTCGATCATCAGAAGATCACCCGGCTGAACCGCGCCGGCCGCCTTGCTCACCTCGGCCGGATCAGCAGCGCCGCAAAAAGAGACCTTGGCGTTCGGCACATGGGATTGAACCACCGGCATAAGGGGCTCCAGAGACAGATCAGCCACCACCTGGCCCTTGGGCCGGCCCATGTGACTGGCGACAATAACGCCGGCGCCCTTGTCGATCAGCTCGGTCAGGGTGCCCGCCGCCTCTCGAATTCGCGCGTCATTGGCGACCGCGCCGTCTTTCATCGGCACGTTAAAATCCACGCGCACCAAGACCCGTTTGCCGGCGACGTCCAGTTGATCAAGCGTTCGCAAATTTCCCATGAGCCCACTTCGGTTTTTATTGGTCTTCATGTCCTAGCCAATGAGACTGGAATTTGCACACAAAAAAGCGGCCTGGCCCGAAGGCCAAGCCGCAAACTGGTAATCCCTTACCGGCGCTCAAATGGGGAATGAGCGGCCCGTATCGGGATCACCTCTGGGGTAAACTGTTATCTGAAAGCTGAATGGCGGCCGCCCCCAGGATCGGCCCTTTCGCCGGGTTCTGAATAAACACCGCGCAGCCTTGATCGTCGTGACCCTTCAGCGCCAGCGGCGGCACGGTGAGCTTGATGGCTTTGCCGTGCCAGTCGCCGATATGGCGCAACTCCCGGACCACGTTAAAATTCTTGATCATGCGGCCCCGGTTCTCGCCGCGTTTCACCTTGGTCGTGTGTTCCGGGTCAAAAAGGGCCAGCCAGACGGCGGCATCAACGGGGTGACTTGATTGGCCAACCGTGACCGCCAGCCCGCCACCGGCCAGACGCGTCAATCTAATCGGCGTATCCAATCGTTCAGCCGCTTGCTTGATGGCTTGGCGCACACCGCCGGCGTCGGACCCGGTGGTCTCGATCATGCCGTGGACCACCATCTGCGGGGTATAGACGAATGACTTTTTAAACACTTGCGCATAGCCGCGCTGGCGTTTGCTGTAGGCCTTTTTGGCGTAAGGGTCCGCCCAGCCGATATAATCCCAATAGTCGACGTGGAAGGAGAGACCCAGGACGCCCGGCTCGGCCGTCAACTCGCCCAAAAGCGCATCGGCCGGCGGACAGGACGAACAGCCCTGCGACGTAAAGAGCTCGATAATCGTCAGTCCCTTGGGTTCGGCATCCGCAGGGTACGACGTCCCCAACGCCCAAACGCCCAACAGGAGGGCGGCGCACAGGGATACGGCCTTGTTCCGTAAAAATCTCATGCGTCAGACATAGCCCAAGCGCGGGTCACGGACCAATCAAATGCCGGTGAAGGCATGAAACCGGGCCGATTACGCCGCTTTCAGGCTGCGAAGCACATACTGCAGAATGCCCCCATGGCGGAAGTACTCGACCTCATCCGCCGTATCGATGCGGCAGAGAAGCTTGATATCTTCCGTCGAGCCATCGGCCCGGGTGATCTTGCAGTCCACGTCCATACGCGGCTGGATGCCGTCGGCGATGCCGGTAATATCGAACATCTCCGTGCCGTCCAGGTTCAGGGACTTCCGGCTTTGGCCATCCTTGAACTGCAGGGGCAGCACGCCCATGCCGACCAGATTGGACCGGTGGATCCGCTCGAAGCTCTCGACGATCACCGCTTTGACGCCCAGCAGGTTGGTGCCCTTGGCCGCCCAGTCACGGGACGAGCCGGTGCCGTACTCCTTGCCGCCGATGATCACCAGCGGCACGCCGTCCGCCGCATACTTCATCGCCGCATCATAGATCGGCATTTCTTCGCCGCTCGGATGGTGGATAGTGACACCGCCTTCGGTGCCGGGCGCCATTTCATTGCGGATGCGGATATTGGCGAAGGTGCCGCGCATCATTACTTCGTGGTTGCCGCGCCGCGAGCCGTAGGAGTTGAACTCCGCCTGGCGCACCTGACGCTCGTTCAGATAGGTGCCGGCGGGGCTGTCCGCCTTGATCGCGCCGGCCGGCGAAATGTGGTCGGTGGTGACCGAGTCGCCCAAAATCGCCAGCTCACGTGCGCCGTTGATGTCGGAGAAATCGCCCGGCTCTTCCTCCATCCCGTCGAAGAAGCTCGGATACTTCACATAGGTGGAGGAGTCCTGCCACTTGTAGGTATCGCTGCCGCCGGATTTCTTTTTAATGTCCTGCCACTGATCAGGACCCTGCCAGACATCGTCGCCGTAGCGGCCGGCGAACATCTCCGGGGTGACCGAGCTGCGGATCGCGTCCTGAACTTCCTGGTTGGTCGGCCAGATGTCCTTGAGGAAAACCGGGTTGCCCTCTTCGTCCTCGCCCAGCGGATCATTGTAGAGATCCACCTTCATGGAGCCGGCCAGCGCATAGGCGACAACCAGCGGCGGAGACGCCAGATAGTTGGTTTTGACCTGGGCGTGCACCCGGCCTTCGAAGTTCCGGTTGCCGGACAGGACCGCACAGACGGTTAGATCGCCGTCGTCCACCGCATCCGCGACGGGACGGGGCAGCGGGCCGGAGTTGCCGATGCACGTGGTGCAGCCGTAGCCCACCGTGTTGAAGCCCAGCGTATCCAGATCATCCTGCAGGCCGGCTTTTTCCAGATAGTCGGTGACCACCTTCGAGCCCGGCGCCAGCGACGTCTTCACCCACGGCTTCACCTTCAGGCCCTTGGCGACCGCGTTCCGCGCCACCAGACCGGCGCCCAAGAGCACCGACGGGTTGGAGGTGTTGGTGCAGCTCGTAATCGCCGCGATCACCACGTCGCCGTCTTTGACGTCGTAATCGCCGTCATCAATGTGAACCGGGCCCTTGCCGGCGCCCACCGCCTTGACCGCGTCATCAAACGCCGACGCCGCCTTGGACAGCGGCACCCGGTCCTGCGGACGCTTCGGTCCGGCCAGGGACGGCTCCACGGTCGAGATATCCAATTCCAGCGTGTCGGTGAACACCGGGTCCGGGCTGGAGGCATCCCGCCACATGCCTTGCTTTTTCGCATAAGCTTCGACCAGCGCAATCCGGTCATCGGCCCGTGAGGTGAATTTCAGATAATTGATGGTTTCCTGATCGATCGGGAAGATACCGCAGGTCGCGCCGTATTCCGGCGCCATGTTGGCGAGCGTCGCCCGGTCGGGCAGGCTGAGACTGTCGAGGGCCGGTCCGTAGAATTCGACGAACTTGCCGACCACGCCTTTGGCGCGCAGCATCTGCACGACGGTGAGCACCAGATCGGTGGCCGTGGTGCCTTC
>JAYQGD010000114.1:0-2854 GCA_038140415.1 Rhodospirillaceae bacterium | reverse complement strand
GCATCATCGTTGCCGAAATGGTCGATCATCACCGAGTGGTCGATGACCAGATCAACCGGGCTCAGCGGATTAATTTTTTGCGGATCGCCGCCCAGGTCCACCATGGCTTCGCGCATGGCCGCCAGATCGACCACCGCCGGCACGCCGGTGAAGTCCTGCAGCAGGACCCGGGCCGGGCGATAGGCGATTTCCCGGTCAGAGCGCTTGTCCTTCAGCCATTCGGCGACCGCCTTTACATCATCGGTAGTGACCGAGGAGCCGTCTTCGTAGCGCAGCAGATTTTCCAGGAGGATTTTCAGAGAGAACGGCAGTTGGGAAACGTCCCCCAAGCCGGCCTCGGACGCGGCCTTCAGGCTGAAATAATCGTAAGACTTACCGCCGACGTTCAGAGAGCGGCGTGTTTTAAGGCTGTCATGGCCGGTGACGGGCATGGGCTTCCTCCATGGGTCTGCAGACAAGGTGAGAATTCTTGATTATGGGGGCATTAGGTACACTGCCCGTGGGTATTTTTAAAGCCAATATAATCACAATTTAGCCCATTTTTGGACACAATCGCCGGGCTTAATGGAAAGTGATCAGGCCTCCTGATTAAGAGAGAACCCCTCTCTCTTACCCCCCTATAGGCAGACTGACTGCCAAACTTAACGGCTGGAATGACTCCCCTGACATTCCAGCCGCTTTTTTTTGCCTGCCCATTCAAGTAAGTTCCCGCCACCACTCGGTTTTTTTGATTGCACGGACGAATGACCACACTCAGCGGCACCGGCCTGACCTGCCTTCGGGGCGAACGGATCGTTTTTCGCGATCTGTCGTTCAGCGTGGCCGAAGGTGAGACGCTGTGCCTCCGGGGCTCCAATGGCAGCGGCAAGTCGACGCTCTTGCGGCTAATGGCCGGGCTGCTGAAGCCCATGGCGGGGCAAATCCGCTGGAACCGCGAAAACGTCGCCGACGATTGGGACGAGTATCACGCTCTTATTCATTACGTGGGTCACAAGGACGCCATCAAAACCGCGCTCAGCGTCCGGGAGAATTTGCAGTTCTGGGCCGACATGCGCCAGATCGATCCGGAAAAGCAGACCATCGACAAAGCGCTGGAGAGTTTCGCCATCAGCCACCTGGCCCACCTGCCGGCGCGCTATCTGTCGGCCGGGCAATCCCGGCGGCTGAACCTGGCCCGGCTCACCGCCACACCGGCGCCCATCTGGCTGCTGGATGAGCCGACCACGTCGCTGGATGCGGACTCGGTGGAGGCCTTGAAAGCGGCCATCGCCGGCCACCGGCAAAAAGGCGGGCTGGTGATCATGGCCACCCATGATGCGACGCCGGACGATGCGGCCGTGCTGGATGTCTCCGCCTTTGCCGACAAGGGGGAAGCCGCCGCATGACCCCCGTTCTCTCCCTCATCCAAAGAGACCTGCGTCTCGCGCTGCGCCACGGCTCCGACAGTTTGATGGTGGTGGTGTCCTTTGTCCTGGTGGTCGTGCTGATCCCGCTTGGCGTCGGCCCGGAACAGAACATCCTCGCCCGGATCAGCGCCGGGGTGATCTGGGTGGCGGCGCTGTTGTCGGCCATGCTGTCCATGGACCGGATGTTTCAGCAGGACTATGAAGACGGCAGCCTGGACCTCTTGGTTCTTTCGCCGACGCCGATGGAGTTTCTGGTGTTAGGCAAAGCGGCCGCCCATTGGCTGACCACGGGCCTGCCGCTGATCATCGTCTCGCCGCTGTTGGGCCTGTTCATGAATATGGGCGCGGGCGGGTACGGCACACTGCTCTTGGCCTTGGCCTTGGGCACCCCTACCCTCAGCCTGATCGGCGCCATCGGCGCGGCGTTGACCTTGGGCGCGCGCCGCAGCGGCGTGCTGGTCTCGCTCCTCGTCCTACCCTTGTTCATCCCCACCCTTATTTTCGGCGTGAGCGCGGTGGACGCGGCGTTGCTGGACCTGTCCAGCCGGGCGCAACTGCTCATTCTGGGCGGGATTTTCTTAGGCTCGGTGGCGCTCTGTCCGTGGGCGGCGGCCGCCGCGTTCCGCCAAGCGGTTGAGTAGGTGGGGGAATAGTTTCCGTCGCCGGTGGTTTACCTTATCAAGCGACACTATAGAGAGGCTTCTGGAATTCTCCGTCTCTTCAGTGTAAAACCCTGCGACACCTGGGAAGACGTTTTAAGCAATGCATAGATTTGCCAACCCGACGAGATACTTAAAAATCTGCCTGGCCATCCAACCGTGGGCCATGTGGATCGCGCTTCTGTGCTTGGGCGCGGGGCTGTTCTTTGCGCTGTTTAATTCGCCCCCCGATTATCAGCAAAGCGAGACCGTGCGCATTATGTATGTGCACGTGCCGGCCGCCTGGATGGCCATGTTCTGTTATACGGTCATGGCCGGCGCAAGTGCGGTCGCGTTGATCTGGCGGCATATGGTCGCCGATATCACCGCCAAGGCTACCGCCCCCATCGGCGCGGCGTTCACCTTGTTGGCCCTGGCGACGGGCTCTCTCTGGGGCAAGCCCATGTGGGGCACCTGGTGGGTCTGGGATGCGCGGCTGACATCGGTGCTGATCCTGTTTTTTTTGTATCTAGGCTACATCGTGCTGCGCGACGCGTTCGACGATCCGTCCCGGGGCGCGAAGTCGGCGGCCATTCTGGCCGTGGTCGGCGCGGTCAATGTGCCGATCATCAAGTTTTCGGTGGATTGGTGGAACACCCTGCATCAACCGGCCAGCGTGGTGAAGATGGACGGCCCGGCCATTCATTCCAGCATGCTGACGCCCCTATTGTTGATGGCGGTGGGCTACACGGCGCTGTTCGTCTGGATCATGATCATCCGCATCCGCGCCGAGATGAACGCCACCAAGCT
>JAYQGD010000113.1:0-7525 GCA_038140415.1 Rhodospirillaceae bacterium | reverse complement strand
CACGCCGAAATACTACCCCTCTTAAACGTATTATTTACTATTATTCCCGGTTTAGAGGGCCAGTGACAGACGGAGAATGAGCATGTAAACTGCCCGTCCTGTAATAATTATTTCAATAATTTCAATAAGTTGTAGGCTATCTCCATGGTCGTTACACGATTTGCGCCCTCCCCGACCGGCTTTTTGCACATCGGTGGTGCGCGTACGGCTTTGTTCAATTGGCTTTATGCCCGCCACTGCGGTGGCCAATTTCTTCTCAGGATTGAAGACACGGATCGGCAACGTTCCACGGATGAAGCGGTGGATGCCATCTTTACCGGGATGAAATGGCTGGGTCTGGACTGGGACGGCGATGCAATTTCTCAGTTTGAGCGCAAGGACCGCCATGTCGAAGTAGCAAACCAACTCCTGGAGAGCGGAAACGCTTATCGCTGTTATTGCACCCCGGAAGAATTGACGGAAATGCGAGAAGCCGCGCTCAAGGAAGGCCGGCCAAGCTTGTACGATGGCCGCTGGCGGGATCGGGATCCGAGCGAGGCGCCCGCCGGCGTCGATCCGGTCATCCGCCTCAAGGCGCCCAAGGATGGTGAAACCAAGATCAATGACATGATCCAAGGAGAGGTCACCGTCGGGCATGATCAGATCGATGATATGGTCCTGCTCCGCAGCGACGGCACCCCGACCTATATGCTGGCCGTGGTGGTTGATGATCACGATATGGGCATTACCCATGTGATCCGGGGCGATGACCACCTGACCAACACCTTCCGGCAAATTCAAATCTATAAGGCGATGGGCTGGGATATCCCCGAGATGGCGCATATGCCCCTGCTCCACGGGGACGACGGCAAGAAGCTCTCCAAACGCCATGGCGCCCTGGGTGTCGAGGCCTACCGGGACATGGGCTTTTTACCCGAGGCCGTGAACAATTATCTGTTGCGCCTGGGTTGGTCCCATGGCGATGAAGAGATCATTTCCCGCGACCAGGCCATCGAGTGGTTTGACGTCGCCGATGTCGGACGCGCCGCGGCGCGTTTCGACATGGATAAACTCACCAATCTGAACGGTCATTACATTCGGGAAAGTGACAATGCCCGGTTGACGGCATTGGTTCTCGACCACCTGCGAGCTGATCCTGAAATCACCCTCTCGGAAGAGGCGGAACACCGGCTTTTGAACGGTATGACAGAATTAAAAGATAGGGCGAAAAATATTCTAGAACTATCTGATAATGCACTGATTTATGCCATTGAAAGGCCCCTCACCTTTGATCAGAAAGCGTTAAAATTGCTTGACGAGACAGGCCTTGGCGTGGTCGAAATGATGCGCTCCAGATTGGCCGATTTGCCGGACTGGACGAAAGAGACTGTCGAAGAAGCTGCGAGAAGCGCGGCGGCCGAAAAAGACCTTGGTTTTGGTAAAATCGCGCAGCCGCTCAGAGCGGCATTGTGCGGTGCAACAGTCTCACCTGGCATATTTGACGTGTTGTACGTCTTGGGACGAGAGGAGTCCCTTGCCCGGTTACAGGATGCGCTGGAAATGAATCGTGGAAGCGAATAGTTTACGGCGCGATACGGACATACCCACGAGGGGGAAAAGGAAAAAACGATGAACGATAAACCCGGTAAGAATGATTACACATTTACCCTGACAAACAACGCCACCGGCGATGCCTACGAGTTACCGGTTCTGCACGCCGCCGTCGGCCCCAACGTCATCGACGTCCGCAAACTGTATGCGGACACCGACCATTTCACCTACGACCCCGGCTATACGTCCACGGGCTCCTGTGAGTCCAAAATCACCTACATAGACGGCGACCAGGGTATTTTGCTGTATCGCGGGTATCCGATCGCCGACCTGGCGCAATATGCCGATTATCCGGAAGTTTGCTATCTCCTTCTGTATGGGGAACTGCCTAACCAACAGGAAAGTGACAAGTTCAAGCACGACATCACCTACCACACGATGCTGCACGAACAGATCAACACCTTCTACCGCGGTTTCCGCCGGGATTCCCACCCTATGGCCATCATGTGCGGCGTGGTTGGCGCCCTCTCCGCCTTCTATCACGACAGTCTCGATATCAACGATCCGCAGCACCGCATGGTCGCCTCGTTCCGGATGATCGCTAAAATTCCGACAATTGCCGCCATGGCCTACAAATATTCCGTCGGCCAGCCGTTTATCTCCCCCCGTAATGACCTGACTTACGCCGAGAACTTCCTGCACATGATGTTCGCGACTCCGGCCGAGGAATATGTGGTCAGCCCAACCGTGGCCAAGGCCATGGATCGAATCCTCATTCTACACGCGGACCATGAACAAAACGCCTCGACCTCGACGGTCCGGCTGGCAGGTTCATCCGGCGCCAATCCGTTTGCCTGCATTGCCGCGGGTATCGCCTCTTTGTGGGGGCCGGCCCATGGCGGCGCCAACGAGGCCGTTTTGAACATGCTTGAGGAAATCGGCGACATGAGCCGAATCCCCGAGTACGTGAAAAAAGCCAAGGACAAGGACGATCCGTTCCGCCTGATGGGATTCGGCCACCGGGTGTACAAGAACTTCGATCCCCGCGCCAGGGTCATGCAGCAGACCTGTCATGAAGTGCTCGGCGAGCTTGGCATTACAAATGAACCGCTGCTGGACTTGGCGATGGAATTGGAACGCATCGCCCTCGAAGACGACTATTTTGTCGAGAAGAAGCTCTATCCCAACGTGGATTTCTACTCAGGCATTATCTTCAAGGCGCTCGGCATTCCGACGGAGATGTTTACGGTTCTCTTCGCCGTCGCCCGGACGGTCGGCTGGATCGCCCAATGGAACGAAATGGTCGAGGATCCGAACCAACGGATCGGCCGGCCCCGGCAGCTCTATCTGGGCCCGACGGAACGCCCGTTCGTTCAATTAAAAGACCGAAAATAACGCGTCCATTCGAGACGCAAAAAAGGCGGGGATTTCCCCGCCTTTTTCATTTCCGCTGTGCGTCGGGTTAGTCCCGCTGCACCAATTCGATCTTGTAGCCGTCCGGGTCTTCGATAAAGGCAATCACCCGAGTGCCGCCCTTCATCGGGCCGGCGGGCCGGGGGACGGATACCCCTTCTTTCTCGAGCTGTTCGCACACCGCGTAGGCGTCGGGTACCGCAATGGCCAGGTGTCCAAAGGCGCTACCGTGATCATAGGGCTCTTCCTGATCCCAATTATGGGTCAGCTCGACCACGGCCTCGGACTCTTCGTCTCCATAGCCGACAAAGCAGAGGGTAAAACGGCCGCCTTCAAAGTCATTGCGGCGCAGGACTTTCATGCCCAGATGCCGGGTGTAGAAGTCCACCGACTTGTCCATGTCCATCACCCGGATCATGGTGTGTAAAAGCCGGAATTTATCTTTCATGTCATTCATTGCTTTCCCCTATTCAGAAATATCCGAATCCGTTGGGGGCAGTTTCCCATGCTGTTTTAAAACGTCAAGTACGGCGTCGGCAGCGAGCTCATTCGAGGACCGGCTCGCCGGCCTGAGCATATTCAGCGCTTCATGAAATGCCGCCTTCTGACCCGCCCGGTAGGTTTCATCATTCAGAACTCGCGCGACATCAGGCGCTATTTTCTCGGGTTTGCAGCTCTCCAGCAGGTACTCCGGCGTCACTTCCCTGTCCAACAGGATGTTCACCAGGTTGACCCACTTTAACTTCACCAACCGGCGCGCCAGGAAGTCCGTGACGACATTCATTTTGTAAATGACGACGAAAGGCAGGCCCGCATTCGCCAATTCCAAGGCGACCGTACCCGACGCCGCCAGCGCCGCATCACTTTCGGCGAATGCCATTTGTTTGGCCGGTTCACCGGTGATGATATGTGGTGGTACAGGCCAATCGCGCGTTTCCATCTCCACCAGCGAGCGAAAAGCGGTCAATGTGGGAATAACGGTCCGGACCTTGGCGCCACTCTCTTCCAACCTGATCAAAGTCTCCCGGATGATAGGCAAATGACGGGATATCTCCCCTTTCCGGCTGCCCGGGAGGACACACAAAAGTTTCTCATCCGGCAAGAGGCCCATCTTCCGCTTTAACTCTCCGGTATCCTGCCCAACTGGCTCCTCGGCGACAGAATGGCCCACGAAGTAACTTTTAAGCCCTTCCCGTTCAAAATACGGCGGCTCAAACGGCAGGAGGGTAAGAAGACCATCCAGAAATTCACTCACCTTTTTGGCCCTGCCCGGCTTCCAAGCCCAGACGGACGGCGCAACGTAGTGAACAATTGGTATGGCGCCGTGTTTCAACCGGCGGCCAACGCGAAAACAAAAGCCTGGTGAATCGATCGTCACCACGATATCGGGTTTTCGGCTTTGAATATCCTCAACCGTCTCGAGGAGACGCCGGCGCAGGCGCGGTATGTGAGGCAGGACCTCGGCCAACCCCATCAGAGACAATTCGGTGATCGGAAACAGAGACGTTAAGCCTTCCGCTTGCATCAGCTCACCGCCCAGCCCCTCGAACGAAATATGCAGTCTGGATCGCGCCTTAAGCGCATGCATCAGACCTGCACCAAGCTTGTCTCCCGAGGCTTCGCCGGCGATGACGTATATCTGGAGAGGTGCTGTGGACGGATCAGACATCGCCTGTCTCGATCCCAAGAATAAACAAGCCTGCCGCATCCGCTTGTTTCACGGCGGCGTCTCTGTCCACCATGAGCGTCTTTCCCGCCTCCACGACGATCCCAGCGAACCCTGCTTCGGCGGCAAGTTCTATGGTGTTTGCGCCGACCGTGGGCATATCCAACCGCCGATCCTGCTGCGGCTTGCACATTTTGACCAAAATCGGCTTTGAGAGAGAGTCATAAGAGGCGTCCGACAAGAGTGTATTGGTACCGCGTTTTCCTTCCTCCGCGATAACCTTGCCATCAGCAACAACCACGGCCTGTCCGAGATCTTGCAATCCTAAATTTTTCGCTGCCTGAATCCCGAGTTCAATGTCCGCACTTCGGTCCGGGGCCGGCTCCACGCGGCCAATGGCGCCGGCCGGCGCGAGAAGTTCGGGTAAAATTTCATGGATGCCCCTGACCATAAATCCCACGCGTTCAATCTCTTCGGCAATCGCTTTTAAAAGCTGGTCGTCTCCTCGAAAGGCGCGCCAGCCGACACGGCAAAGAAATTTGACGCCGCCCCAATCAGGCAGGACGGTGAGCATTGATGGCCTCTTAACAGCGCCGACAATCACCAGCTCTTTAGCGCCGGCGCTTTTCAATACGGATAGAATGTGTCCTGCGGCGCCGGGGCGAATGGCCACGACATTTTCCCGCGCCATCAAGGCCGGCTCTACATGACCTTCCAATGCAACAACAAAAGCCTCACGTCCCGTCGCGCGGCAATGATCGAGCAGACGTTGCGGCAAAGGTCCGCCGCCGGCGATGATCCCGAGTTTAGGCGGCATCCTCAAGAATGGGCTGGCAAATTGCGCGGCTGGAATCTACTTCCATAAAGGAAATGATCTCCCGGACAGGCTCCACATTCGGGAACAGTTCGGCCACGTCGGTGATCCTTTCCGACTGGGTGCCTTCCTGTGCGAAGATCAACCGGTAAGCCCGGCGCAAATCATGGATGGTGTCCCGGGAAAATCCACGGCGTTTAAGGCCAACGAGATTCAAACCGGACAAATGCGCCCGGTTTCCGACCACGGAACCGTATGGAATAACATCGTTCTCCACCCCGGACATCCCGCCGACCATGGCGTGACGGCCGATACGGACGAACTGGTGTACAGCCGAAAGACCGCCGATGATGGCCCAGTCGCCGATCTCGACATGTCCCCCAAGCGTGGCATTGTTCACCAGGATCACGTTGTCACCGATATGGCAATCATGGGCAACGTGGGCGGCCATCATAAACAAACAGCCATCCCCGACGGTGGTCAGCATGCCGCCGCCTTCGGTCCCCGGATTCATGGTAACATGCTCCCGGATGACATTGTTTTTTCCGATCACCAGCCGCGACTGTTCTCCGTTGTATTTTAGATCCTGAGGCTCATGGCCGATCGACGCGAAAGGAAAAATGCGGGTCCCTTCACCAATCGTGGTTATGCCGTCGACCACCACGTGAGAGAGAAGCTGAACATTGTCCTCGACGGTGACGTGTTGACCGACGCAGCAAAAGGGACCGATGGTGACGTCATTGCCGATTTGCGCATCGGGATGAACATCCGCTGTGGAATGAATATTACTCATTATCAACAATCATTGCAGTGTAAGTTGCTTCTGCGACGACGGCATCTTCGACCTTGGCAACACCTTCAAACTTCCAGACTTTGCCCCGGGATTGTTTCGGCGTCACATGGATCATTAGCGTGTCTCCCGGCACGACCGGCTTACGAAAGCGGGCATTCTCGATAGACATGAAATAGACCAGATTGTCTTCGGGCGTGTCTTCCAGAGAATGGACCACGAGGATGGCCGCCGTTTGGGCCATAGCCTCGATGATCAACACCCCCGGCATGATGGGTTTCGATGGAAAATGGCCGGGAAAAAACGGCTCGTTAATTGTAACGTTTTTAACTCCAACAGCGCTTTCCCCAGGCACCAGGTCAACGACCCGGTCCAGCATCAGAAACGGATATCGGTGAGGGAGCATCGACATAATTTTCTCGATGTCGATCACGATCTCCGAGCTTGCAGGTACTTCCTTATCCATTAATCGCCCTATTCCTTCTTCACCGCCAATTTGTTCAAAGTTGCCATACTACGCCAGAACTGCCGTGCATTGATGGCCGGATACCCCGCCACGGTCTCACCGGCCGGGATATCTTTTGATACGCCAGCCTGTGCAGCTATACGTGCACCCTGCCCAACGGCAACATGACCGGATATGCCCGCCTGACCACCCATCATGACAAAGTCGCCAATCGTTGAACTACCCGCAATGCCGACCTGTCCGGTAATAAAGCAACCTTTTCCAATTTTAACGTTGTGCGCGATATGCACGAGATTGTCTAGCTTGGTGCCGTCGCCAATTTCGGTGTCCCCCAGGGCGCCGCGGTCAATACCGCAATTTGCGCCGATTTCCACGTTGTCACCGATCATGACCCGGCCCAATTGCGGGACTTTTGTGTGACCGTCTGCGCTCGGTGCGAAACCATATCCATCCTGCCCGATTCGCACCCCCGGATGAACGATGGCATTGGTGCCGATTACGCAATATTGCAGCGTTACGTTTGAGGAAATCCTTGATCCGGCGCCGACAACTACACCTGGCTCGATAACAGTATTGTCACCGATGTACGAATTGTCGCCGATTTCCGCATTCTCTTTAACCACCGCCCCCGGCCGTACGGTCACGCCTTTGCCGATTTTGGCATTTTCCGAGACCCGGGCATCGGCGGCAGTTTTGCCATCTGCGTCCGGCACGGAAAAGGGATAGAAATTTTGGGCGATCAAGGCGTAGGCGCGATACGGGTCTTTTGAAATCAAAAGCGCGGCGTTGCCTGGCGCCCGATCAACTAAATCCGGCGAGACCACGATTACGCCGGCCTTCGTTTCC
>JAYQGD010000112.1:0-7539 GCA_038140415.1 Rhodospirillaceae bacterium | reverse complement strand
GCTAACCCTATGAAATAAAACAAATCTTTAAAGACGGATAAGGCTTTTTGCCACATTTAACTATGCTTTTACCCAGACTTGATGTAACTTTGCTGTGAAATTTATAGGCCTCTACAAGCCTTCTGGACAAGCTTATCCCGGTTTGGCTTGTAGGGATGTATAAATTTTGGTCCGAAAACATATAAAGAAACGGATCAAGACAGGGAGTAAATAAGCCGCGTGGCAATCGACGTAGCGTGACAGTTTCTGCGCGGTATCGGCTTCAACTATGAAGGGGGCTTCAACTCATGTCCGATATCACGCCCGAAGTGCGAGCAGCACACTGGGCAAAAACTAGGAACCTGACGATCCTGACTTTGGTCATCTGGTTCATCTTTTCATTCGTGGTCCATTGGTTCGCCAACGACCTGAATGGGTCAACTTTCTTGGGCTTCCCGCTCGGCTACTACATGGCCGCGCAAGGCTCGCTGTTCGTCTTCGTTCTCCAGATTTTTTATCTCGCCTATGCGCAGAATAAAATCGACGAAGAGTTCGGCGTGGCCGAAGACGAATAGCGGATGAAAGGAACAGCTCAATGAAGGGTAATTTCATCGACAATCTGCCAAAAGTATACGGACTGTATACCGGCGGCTTCATCGTCTTCATCCTACTCATGGCCATCCTGGAACAGATGGGCATGGACGCGGAGACAATCGGCATTCTTTTTGTCGCATTTACCATCCTGATCTATGCCGGGATCGGCTGGCTGTCACGGACCATGGAAGTTGGCGCGTATTACGTCGCCGGCCGGCAAGTTCCGGCGCTCTTCAATGGTATGGCGACGGCCGCGGACTGGATGTCCGGCGCGTCCTTTGTGGCGATGGCCGGCGGCATCTACTTCGGTGGTCATGGCTATCTGGCCTTCGTCGTCGGCTGGACTGGCGGTTATGTGCTGGTGGCCTCGCTGATGGCGCCGTATCTGCGTAAGTTCGGCTGCTACACAGTGCCCGATTACATCGGCACGCGGTATGGCGGCAACCTTGCGCGGCTCTGCGCCGTTATTGTTCTGGTGGTCGCCTCCTTCACTTACGTGACCGCACAGATCAATGCCACGGGCACGATTGCCGCCCGTGCGCTGCAAATTCCGTTTGAAGTCGGCGTCTGGTTCGGCCTCCTCGGCATCCTGCTGTGCTCCATGCTCGGCGGTATGCGGGCGGTGACCTGGACCCAGGTGGCGCAGTACATCGTGCTGATCATCGCCTATCTAGTGCCGGTCTTCTGGATGTCCAATAAGCAGGGCTTTGGCCTTATTCCGGAATTCGCCTACGGCGAAGCCGTGATGCGGGTCGCGGAATTGGAAGTCATGCACAAGGTTGGTGAGCTGAAACCGGTTGCCGGTGTCGGCCTTGCCGCGTTGACGAAACTTCACAACGATCCCGGCAGCGCCCTGGATAGCTGGAAGTTTGTCACCCTGGCCTTCATGATGATGGCCGGCACGGCGTCCCTGCCGCACATTCTGATGCGCTATTTCACCACACCGTCGGTGAAAGCAGCCCGTCAGTCTGTGGCTTGGTCCCTGTTGTTCATCTTCCTGCTGTACTTCACAGCGCCTGCTTTGGCGACTTTCACTAAGCTGCAAATTCTTGATCCGAACCTGGCGACAGGCATCATCGGCAAATCCTTCGCTGATGTCTCGAACCTCGACTGGATCCAGAAATGGAGCAATGTCGGCTTCCTGAAGATCATCGACAGCAACGGTGACGGCATCCTGCAGATCAACGAATTCTTCATGCGCGGCGACATCGTCGTGCTGGCAACTCCGGAAATCGCCGGTCTGCCGTTCGTGATCTCGGGCCTTGTCGCCGCCGGTGGTATGGCAGCCGCCATGTCCACGGCTGACGGTCTGCTGCTGGCAATCGCCAACGCCCTGTCGCACGATCTCTACTACAAGATGATCGACCCGAACGCTGATACCAAGAAGCGTTTGGTTGCGGCACGTGTCCTCTTGATCCTGATCGGTGCAGCCGGCGCAGCAGTCGCCAGTCTGAAGCTGACCAGTATCTTGGGTGCGGTTGCTTGGGCGTTTAACTTCGCAGCCTCTGGACTGTTCTTCCCGCTAGTGCTTGGCATCTGGTGGAAGCGGGCCAATCGCGAAGGCGCCGTTGCAGGTATGATCCTCGGCTTTGCCGCGGGCACATACTATCTGGTCCATATCAGATGGCTGGGTGGGGCTGAGATTCTCGACCTCAACCATCTGCGGTTCGGCATTGTCGGCATGGCTGTCAGCCTTGTCGCCATGGTCGTCGTCACGCTGATGACCAAGGAACCGGATCAGGAGACCCAAGACATGGTCGATAATATGCGTATTCCGAAAGGGACGACCGTATTGTCCGGCGATCACTAAGTCTTCTGTGATCTAATAAAATTCGGGGCGAAGCTTGTCTTCGCCCCGTTTTTTTTTATGCTGTTTTCCCTTAATTCTGAGCTTGGATTTCCCCCGTGACTGAAGCTTTTCCCATTTGGGTGATCGGCATCGACTATATCCTTGGTATGGTCATGTGGACCCTGATCGGCCGCACCGGCATGAATATCTTCCTGCGGGAAGATTCCGAATTCTTTTTCATGAAGTTCTTTGTCCGGGTGACCAATCCGATCCTCAAGGCCTTTGACCGCATCACCCCGGATTTCCTGATTCGGCCGTTGGTTCCCTTGTATGTCGCGTGGTTTTTCTTTCTGTTCCGCTTTTACGCTATGCCCTGGGCAATGGGCTACGAAGTCATGGGCATGCTGTCATTCCCGCTCGAAGGGGAGATCGCCCGCGGGATCTACGCCATCGGCAGCGGAAAGTAGCCCAACCCATCAAGTATTCTTGATTCGCGATTTTCCCCAATCAGGACTAAGCTAGCTCCCTCGAATTTGTTCTAACCGGAGGACCAACGCCGTGGCGGCCGCCCTACAGGGTATCGTCAGCTTTTTCTTCTATATGTGGACCGGTCAGCTCGGCCTGCCGTTCACCTATTGGATCGTCGGCCTGTTGGGAAACTTCACCGTCTTTCTCCTTCCGCTCGCGCTGTTCGACGATTTGGGCCAGGAAATGAACCGCGCTCAGATTTATCACCTTGTGGTCTGCGCTCTCTATTACTTGTTTTCGTCCATCTGTGTGGCCCGGGCGATCGGCTATCGCAAACGGCCAAAGACCTGGCCTTTCTAAACCTAGTGATGCCTGGAAAAGCAGGGCAAAGCTGATACACTGCGCGCCATCGAATAAAATGTAATTTAAAGGGGCACTCAGGGATGAGCAGACTTCAGGATAAGGTCGCTATTGTCACCGGCGCGGCGCAAGGTATCGGCGCGACATACGCGAGAGCGCTGGCGGCGGAAGGCGCCAAGGTGGTGGTCTCGGATGTTCTGGATTGCAGCGAGATCGCCGGGGTTATCGAAAAAGAATACCAGGGCGCGGAAGTCCTGGCCCTCAGCACCGACGTCAGCGACGAAGCCGACTGCAACGAGATGGTCGCCAAGACAGTTGAACGGTTCGACCGTGTCGACATCATGGTCTCCAACGCCGCCCTGTTCGGCAATCTGACGCCGGGCCCGTTCGAAGGCATTTCCGCCGATGACTGGGATACCCTGATGGCCGTCAACGTGAAAGGTCCGTTCCTCTGCGCTAAGGCCGTGGTGCCGCAAATGCGTAAGCAAAAATACGGCAAGATCATCAATATCGCGTCCGGCACCCTGTTCAAGGGCACGCCCAACCTTCTACATTATGTCACCTCCAAGGGCGCGGTCCTGGCCATGACGCGGTCCCTGTCTCGGGAAGTGGGCGACGACAACATTTGCGTCAACACCATCGCGCCGGGCCTGACCATGAGCGAAAACGTCATCAACAATATGGACGGGGGCCGGTCGATCTCGGCAGACCTGACCGTCAACAGCCGCGCTCTCAAGCGCCCACAAGTGCCGGAAGACCTGACGGGCGCACTGATCTTTCTCTCGTCGCCGGAAAGCGATTTCATGACCGGCCAGTGCATCGTGGTCGATGGCGGCTCGGTAAACCACTAGATCAACAAACACACCAGATTTTGAAGGATCAATCATGTCCCTGACACCCCTCGAAGAACTTGGCGAGCCGTTTTATTTCATCGTCGGCAATGCAGAAGATGCCGGATTTGGCACCCCGCCGAACCCGCTCGGTCAATCGCTGCGCACCTGGGTGCGATCCCTCGGCGGCCAGCAGAAAGAGGCTGTGGTGGTCAACGCAGCGACCGGAATGACCTGGCGGTTTGCCTGCGACGAAGGGGCCCATCTGGGCGGCTATGACAAGGCGCCCAATCCCCTCACCTATCTCTGCACCGGTTTGGTCGCGTCTTATATGAATGAGATCACCGCGCTGGCGGAACAGCGCGGCATCGAGCTCAAGGATCTGGAGCTGATCCTGGACAATTTCTATTGGCGGGAAGGTGATTTCCGCAAAGGCACCATGGTCAGCGGGTCTTTTCCGCCGGAACTGCTCGCCATCTGCGAGGCCGAGGCCGATGATCAAACACTGAACGCCCTGCTGTACGAAGGCGTCGCCGCCGCACCGTTGAACGGCCTGGCCCTCGGCAGTCATCCGAGCCTCTTCAACCTGGTTCATAACGGCAAACAGATCACGACGACCGAAGTCACGCCCCTTGGCACTGAGCCCTATCCCGATCCGGGCGATAGTTTCTCTAAGATCACCCGAATGGAAAACAGCCCGGCGGCCGACGGCCTGATCACTTTCCTGAATGACAGCCATCCCCGTTATGCGGAGTTCATGGCACAAAGATCAAAAGACCCGGAACTTACCGATGATCATCAGCTCATTCACATGAACAGCAGTTGCATGATGCGCCCCGACGGGATCAAGGACATCATCAAGAAACAGGGTGGCTCTACCGCCGCCCCGGAATGGAGTTATCTGTCGGAAGAGGCCAAAGGCTATGGCGGTCAGGGACGGGCGCCGGATGCGGCGTCGCTGATTTCCGCCGGCATCGGCCTCTGCTTCATGACCCAGATCGGGCGCTACAGCCATATGGCCAAGCTGCCGGTCGGAGACTACAGCATTGTGCAGGACACACACTTCTCTCTCGGCGGCGCGTCCGGCGGGACGGGCAAGGCGGCCGTCGCCAAACCGGTGGAAACGCACATCTATCTGGAGAGCGAGTGCACGGATGATCAGGTTCAGGAAATCGTCGGTGTTGCCGAGCGCACCTGCTTCCTGCACGCGTTCTGCCGGGATGATTTGAAGCCGAAAGTCCGGGCCAGCCGGCGGTCGAAGGCGGCCTAAACGTCCTTCACCGGGATGCCGCCCATCCGCACGATTTCATATCGTTCGTCTAAAGCGGAGGAGAGGGGCTGACGCTTATCGTCAGCCAGGCCGATCCACATGCGCAATAGATGCCGGCCCGAATCCGCGCCCGGATCGTCTTCGAACGCATCTCGGCCATGCATGGTGGCGTGGTTGTTGATGAGCTGAATGTCGCCTTCCTGGAACATCATGGAGATACGCAATTCGGGCCGCCGGGCGATTTCCTGGACTAAGTCCAGGGCCTCCAATTGCCGCTCCGTCGGCGCGTATTCTGGGCCGAACCGTTCACAGGACTTATAATAGCTGCGATTGCCGAACCGGGCAGAGATATGTCCGTCCTTCGCGCTGAACATGGGCAATCTCATCCAGGGTGTATACCCTTCCGGTTCCTCGCCCCGCCAGTCCATGTAAAAGGGTTCGTACAGAACTTCCAACAGATCGGGGCGTTCGCGGCGCACCACATTATGAACCGTCAAGGAACTCACCAGGTGGCTGAGCCCGCCCTGCTTCGCCTGCTGCAGGCAAAACAGACCCAACACATCCACCGGCAAAAAATCGCAATGAAAATCCATTTCCTGGGCAGTCTGATAGCCGCGCGCCATGGGATCGACAAAGAACCGGCCCTCGTCCATCACATGGCCCAGCAAATGCCCCCGCGCATTCTGTGACACCGGGAAGCCGATATTCACGCCGATGCCCCAATAGAGGAGCTCGCATTCCTCCTGGCTGTATTTGTCCCGGGGGATGCCCCGGGCGATGACGAACCCTTTGCCGCGGCTCACATCCTCAATCATCCCGTTGAGTTCCTCCGCCGCTGTTGCGAGGGGAAAATCCGCTTTGTCGAAGGGGATTTTGAGCCCGGCCTTCTTGACCTCCATCAAAGCAGCGTCTAGTTCGTCCAGAGACTCCGGCCGCCATTGATGGATCCAATCTTCCTTGGATTGAATGTCAGAGCCGATCCACGCAGCCGGGCCAGTCAGTTCGTCTTGAATTCGTTCGAGCATCGTTCTTGCCTTTGGTTTTCGATGACAAATTATGGCGGCTGAGCCGGGAATTGTAAAACCGGCGGTGCACGTTCACCGGCTTGCCCGGACCTGCCGGTTAGCCTAGTGTCAGCCGAGCATACAGGGAAAGGCGGACCGATGGTTTCTCAGGATATTGTAGATGATCTGGCTCCTACAGGCGTATTACGCGCCGGCATCAATCTTTCAAACGTGCTGCTGGTCACCGACACGGCGGCGAACGGGGACCCGGTCGGCGTCTCCCCCGACATGGCGGCGTTGATCGCACAGCGTCTGGGTGTACCCTTGGAACTGATCCCCTACGACACGCCGGGCGAAGTGGCCGACGCCATCGACAATTGGGATATCGGGCTGATCGCGGCGGATCCAAAGCGCGCCGAAACCATTACTTTCACGACGGCCTATGTGGAAGTGGAAGCCACGTATCTGGTCCCGGACGGCTCGTCCTTCCAAGACGTCGATGACGTCGATGCGGAGGGTGTGCAGATCGCCATCGCCGGACGGGCAGCCTATGATCTTTTCCTCGACCGGCACTTGAAGCATGCCGAACTGAAACGCGGTAAAGGGCTGGTCGGCGCACTGGCCTTGTTCAGGGAAGAGAAGTTGGACGCCCTGGCGGGCCTGCGCCCGGCGCTGCTGGACAATCAAAAGGAGTTCCTGGGCTCCCGCGTATTGGACAGCTGTTACACCACGGTGCAGCAGGCCATCGGCACCCGCCCCCAAAGCAAGCTGGCCGCCGAATTACTGCAGTCATTTGTGGACGAGACAACCGGCAACGGCACGGTCCAAGGCTTTATCGACAAGCACGGCGTCACCGGCCGGCTGAGCGTCGCCCAAAAGAGATAGGCGCAACCGTGGCCACCCGTGAAATCGGTATCATTATCAACGGCGCAACCGGGGGGATTTGCAGCAAGCAACATATCGGCAACAGCTTGGCACCAATCATTGAGGAAGGCGGCCTGCCCATCGGCGATGATGTTGTCCTGCCCAAGCTCATACTGGTGGGCCGGAATGAGGAAAAACTCGCCGCCGTCGCCAATGCCAACGGGCTGGACGCCTGGACAACTGACCTAGACGCCACCCTTGCCGACGACAATTATCCGATCTTTTTTGATGCGGCCTCGACCCATCTGAGGCCGGGTTTTCTGCGAAAAGCGCTTAATGCCGGCAAGCACATCTATACGGAGAAACCGGTCGCCCCGAGTG
>JAYQGD010000111.1:0-7541 GCA_038140415.1 Rhodospirillaceae bacterium | reverse complement strand
AAATGGCTGTGGCAGAAAATGGCGGAGAGACAGGGATTCGAACCCTGGGTACGCAAGCGCACAACGGTTTTCGAGACCGCCCCGTTCGACCACTCCGGCACCTCTCCGCAGTCGGGGAAGGCCGTTGTAGGAAATCGCACGCCGTATTGGAAGGATAAATTGGCCGCGCCCCATTCTCCCCTCGCTTGTTTCAAAATCGGGATTGCTTTAGACTCGTTTTGTTTAGACTTAAACTAATTTCCCCAAACGAGATGAGGCCGCCCGCCCATGGACGACACGCCCCTCAAGGACCCCGCGCCGGCCGCCGATCTGGAAAGCGGCGTCGCTGATGACGACCGGATCGATCTCCGGGTCTGGCTGCGGCTGCTGACCTGCACCAACCTGATCGAACAGAAAGTCCGGCGCAATCTGCGCACCGAGTTCGATACGACCCTGCCGCGGTTTGACGTGCTGGCGCAGATTGCCCGCTCCCCGGAAGGCCAGCCCATGCGGGAACTGTCCCGCCGGCTCATGGTGTCCAACGGCAATATCACGCCGCTGATCGACCGGCTGGTGGAGGAAGGTCTGGTGGAACGCAACCCGTCCCCCGATGACCGCCGGGTCCAGCACGTGAAACTCACGCGTGCCGGCAAATCGGCGCTGGATAAGATGATCCCCCGGCACAAGGACTGGGTCTCCGCCATGATGGGTGACATGAACCGCAAGGAAGCGGAACAGCTTTATACCCTTTTGGGTGAGTTGAAAGCCTCGATCCTGGCGGATGAGGAGGAGAGCCAATGACGGACGGCAAAATACCCGGCGGCGTCCCGAGCGCCTATTCGGACACCTACGCCCGCGATCTCCTCCCCCCGGTTGACCAGCAACCGGTGTTCGACTTTTCCGGCACGCCGGAACTGGCGGCTTATGCCAATCACATCAACGTGGCGGAAGAGCTGTTGGACAGGATGGTCGCCGGCGGCTTCAAGGACCGGCCGGTGCTACATTACGAGGCCAAGAGCTGGACCTATGGCGAGCTACTGGACATCGCCAACCGCATTGCCCGGGTGCTGGTCGAGGACCTGGGCCTTGTCCCCGGCAACCGGGTGCTGCTCCGCGCCGGCAACACGCCCATGCTGGTGGCCTGCTGGTTCGCGGTGCTGAAGGCCGGCGGCATCTGCGTCACCACCATGCCGCTGTTGCGCGCTCGCGAGCTCTCGTATGTGATCGACAAGGCGGGCTGCACCATCGCGCTCTGTGATCAGGCCCTGGACGAAGAACTGGAAGAGGCGGCCGCCAATGCGCCCGATTTGAACCCGCCGCTGTATTTCTCCACCATGGCCGAGGGCGGGGCCAAGGCGACCCTGGAAACCGCCACCGACGGCAAGTCCAACAGCTTCGACAATGTGAAAACGGCGGCGGATGACGTGGCGCTGATCGCCTTCACCTCGGGCACCACCGGCCAGCCCAAGGGCACCGTGCATTTTCATCGCGATGTTTTGGCGATCACCGATTGCTTCCCCCGCTATCTGGGCAAGATCGTGCCCGATGATGTGATCAGCGGCACGCCGCCCCTGGCGTTTACGTTTGGTTTGGGCGGGGTCACCCTGTTTCCCATGCGCTTCGGCGCCTCGACCCGGTTCTTCCCGGCAAGCGGGCCGGAGGCGCTGTTCGAGACCATCTCAAACTATGGCGTCACCCAGGTCTACACCGCGCCGACCGCGTTCCGGGCCATGGCCGGGCTGATGGATAAGTATGATCTGTCGTCGCTGCGCCAAGGTATTTCCGCCGGCGAGACGCTCCCCAAAGCCACGTGGGAGGCCTTCCATGACGCGACCGGCATCCGGTTGATCGACGGGCTTGGCTCGACCGAGATGTTGCATATTTTTGTCGCCGCCGCACCGGAGGAGATGCGCGCGGGCTATACCGGCAAGGCCATCCCCGGCTATCGCGCCCGGGTGGTCGATGACAGCGGCAACGAGGTTGCGCCGGGCACGCCGGGCCTGCTGGCCGTGCAGGGGCCGACCGGCTGCCGCTACATCGATGATCCCCGGCAATTGAACTATGTGAAGGACGGCTGGAACTATCCGGGCGACGTCTACGAAATGAACGACGAGGGCTATTTCCGCTATGTGGCCCGGGCCGACGATATGATCATCTCGTCGGGCTATAATATATCCGGGCCCGAGGTCGAGGGCGTGCTGCTGGAGCATCCGTCGGTGGCCGAATGCGCCGTGGTCGGCGCGCCGGACCCGGACCGGACCAACATCGTCAAAGCCTATATCGTGCTGCGCGACGGGTTCGACGCCGGGGATGAGCTGACCGGCGCCCTGCAGGATTTCGTGAAGAACGAGATCGCGCCGTACAAATATCCGCGCGCAATTGAGTACGTCCCGGAACTACCGAAGACCGCAACCGGCAAGCTGCAGCGGTATCGGTTGCGGGAGGGGGATTAGCCGTAAAGCTTCTCCGCCTCTTGGGGGGTCAGCAGGTTGCCGTCCTTGTCCATGAGGGGCATGGCTTGGATGGTCCGCATGAAAACCTGCATGCCGTAATGGAAGGCGATGAAGGCGCCGAGCTCCATGATCTGGGCTTCGGAATAGTGCTTCTTGCCGTCGTTATAGAATTTCTCGTTCACCTTCTGGGGCTCGGTATACATGAGCGCCGCGTAGGACAGCGCCCACTTCTCGGCCGCCGTAAACTTCTTGTCCTTGGCGAAATCGCCGCAGCCGGCGTCGATCCGCGCCTCGGTCAAACCGTCATCCAGCGCCTTTTGCGAGCGCAGGTTGGAGAAGTATTTATCTTTCGCCTGGCGGGCCAGCCGGATACGGATAATCTCCTTCAGCTTGTGATCCACATTGCCGTCGGCGTGGGAACGGTGCAGCGCGTCGAACAGCGCCTCCGCATAATTGGGACAATGGGCCAGGATTTGAAAAAACAGCGGGTCCGGCACCCGGAGGTCCTTGGCCATGTTGACCAGGCCGCGAAGGTTGGACTGGGCCAGAGACTCCAGTGGAACGGTGGGAATCAGGGTCATCCGATTACTCCGCCGCGTCCTTCATGGTGGCCCGCTGCATCGGCCCGTCGAGAAGCGAGCCGGGCGAGTCGCCGTAGATGCGCCGGGATTCCTCCTGACTGACCAGCCGTCCGTCGGGGGAGAACATCGGATAGAACCCGAGGGTCCCGAAGAACCGGTGATAGCCGACGTTAAACCCGATATAGGCGCCCAGCTCCACGATCTCTTCGGTCGTGTAATGCTTGGCCAACTCATCATAGAACGCCGCGTCGATTTTCTCGGGCGACTTATCCATCAGTTCCGAGTACTTAAGCGCCATCTTTTCGGCAGGCGTGAAATTGTCCGACGTTTCGTAGTTATCGATGCCGTCGTCGATCAATTCTTCCGTAAGGCCATCCTGCTTCGCCGAAGCAGATCGTACATTGCCTCAATAATTACAGTCGGCGGCCCGCGAGAGCTGGATGCGGATCACTTCCTTGAGCTTGTGATCCACCTTGCCGGTCTGGAACACGGTGCCCCAGGCGACGTACATGGATTTGGACAGTTCCGGATTGTGGCCCATCATCGCGTGAAACGCGGGATCGGGCGCCCGGTGTTTCAGGGCTTTTTGGACAAAGGGGGCCAGTTCGGATTTCTCCAGCTCCTCGATATCCAGCATGGTGATATTCGGCATGGTGCGCCTCTTTCACATGGTGAGTTGTTTGGTGGCAGAAAGTCTAATCCCTTTCGGGGGCCGGCAAAAGAACCTACCCGCCGGTGCGTGGGGCCCTGCCCTGGGCCCGGTTTCAGCCTTTGACCGTCTTCAAGAACCGGTCATAGAGCACGCCGCCCGTTAGGAACACCTCATCCACCACGGTAAAGTGGTTCTTGGCGTCTACGGAGACCACTTCGATCTCGACGCCGTTGGCGTTGCAAAGATCGGCGAATTCCTCCGACTGGCGGTGAAAGCCTTCGGGCTCATCCCCGCCGACCACGGCCAGCACCGGACCGCCGCAAACGGGTTTCCCAAGAAGCGCGTTGTTGGCCTCGGCGATGGCGTCATCCAGGCGCACCTCTTCGTTGATGGAGGTCCGGATGATCGGCGACGGATCAAACACGCCGGATACCGGGAACGCGCCCTTAAACACATCGGCCGGGAGCCCGTGTTTGGTCCAATCCTCGCACAACATCATGCCGGTGAGATGCCCGCCGGCGGAATGGCCGGAGAGATAAATCCGGTCGGGATCGATCTTCAGGGAGTCCGCGTTCTGATAGATATAGATGATGGCCGTCCGGATCTCGTCGACGATATCGGTCACGGTGACCGACGGGCAGAGATCATAGTTGAGGGAAATATGGCTGATCCCTTCGCCCACCATGTCGGCGGCCATGTGACTGTAGTCGTTCTTGTCCATCATCCGCCAATAGCCGCCATGGATGAAAATCAGCACCGGTGGCGGGCTACCCAGCGCATACGATGTGGCGTGGAAGATGTCCAGCGTCTCCTTCGGCCGGTCGCCATAACGAACGTCGAGATTGGCCGTCAGGCTATTGCGCGCCGCCTCGGACCGCGCCGGCAGCCCGGTCAGCAAATCCATGGCGTTCGGGATCGAAAGCCGGGGGTTGAAATGATACTCGACGGTGTCGTTGTCGTGGTCGCGCCAGTTGAACGCCATGGCCTGCCTCCCTATGCCGAATTACTGTTGAATTTCATATCACTATAGCCAGCGGAAACGGGAATGAAAACGGCCCCTGCTCACCCTGCGGGAATGAAATTCTACGTGTTTTCCCCTGGAAAAATCTCAAACCCTCCCCACATAAAAATCGTACCCCTTCACCCCGGCGGCGGCGGCCCGGCCCCCGGCGGCTTTGAGACGAGTAAACAGAACGTGGATATTGCAACTTTATTAGGCTTAGGATTTGGCGTCAGCGTGGTGTCGGCGGCCATTTGGACCGGCTCCGACTTCACCATATTCCTGAACCTGCCGGGATTTCTAATCGTCGTCGGCGGCACCTTTGCCGCGACCATGATCAAGTTCCCTCTGTCCGGTTTTTTCATCTCAATGCCGGTCGGGTTTAAGGCGGCCTTCACCAACGAAAAAGACCGCCCCCGCGACTATATTAAGCAGGCCGTCCGCCTGGTGAAGAAGGCGCGCAAGTCGTGCCTGATCAGTTTGGAGAAGGAAAAAATCCGCAACCCGTTCTTCAAGAAAGGCGTGCAGATGTGCGCCGACGGCCGCGACCTTGATTACATCCGCAAAATCCTGACCCAGGAGATGGCGCAATCGATCCAGCGGGAAGAAGTGGGCGCCCGCGTGTTTCAGGCCATCGGCGAAGCCGCGCCGGCGTTCGGCATGTTCGGCACCCTGGTCGGCCTGGTTCAGATGCTGAGCAATATGAGCGATCCGACCACCATCGGCCCGGCCATGGCGGTGGCGCTGCTGACCACGCTCTACGGCGTACTGCTGGCCAACCTGATTGCGCTGCCCATCGCCGACAAGCTGGAAGACAAGTCCCAGCGGGAACGGGTGTTGCGCGGATTGATCATCGAATGCGTGTTTCAGATCCAGCAGCTTCAGAACCCCACCGCCATGCGCGAAGTGCTGGAGCCCTATCTGCCGGAGAAGCAGCGTCAGGCCGGCGGCGGTGATTCCTATACCGGCGGGCGCGAACGGGCGGCCAAATCCGGCGGCGCGACACCTCTGAAGAAAGCCGCGTAATAAAGTGGACGGCGAGACCAAAATTCTCAAACGCCCGGCCGGCGCGCCGGTCTGGCTGGTCACCTTCGCCGATCTGATGGCGCTGTTGTTTGCGCTGTTCGTGTTGATCCTGTCGTTCTCCGACGTGGACAGCGATAGTTTCAAGCGCAACGCAGGCCCTATGGCCGAAGCTTTTAACCAGCCCAAACCTGATTTCACGTTGTCTCCGGACTCGCCCCAGCAGCCCACCTCCCGCATCTTCCAGCCGCGCAGTTTTCTGCTGGACGAGCCGGTGACCCGGCCGCACGCCGACTACCGCCAGGACGTGGAGCGGGAAAAACTGGTCAATGTGATCCGGGTGTCGTTATCGGAAGAGATCGCCGACAAGCTGATCGAGCTGGACATCCGGGACGGCTTCATCATCCTGCGTTTCCCCGGTGAAACCCTGTTCGCCCCGGCCAGCGCGGACCTCACCAGAGACGCTATTCCCGCTCTCATGAAAGTGGCCAAAGTGTTGAGCCAAACCGCCGGCAACATCTATGTCAGCGGCCATACCGATAACCAGCCGATCAGCACAGCGCGGTTCCGGTCCAACTGGGACCTGTCCTCCGCCCGCGCGGTCACCGTGGTGCACCGGCTACTGGACGATCAGGTCATCAAGAGCACCCGGGTCTCTGCCGTCGGCCTCGCTGATACGCAGCCCTTGGCCGAGAACACAACGCCCGAAGGGCGGGCCGTAAACCGCCGGGTCGAAATCAAGGTGGAAATCCCCACCGGCAACTAAGCTGTCTTCTTTTGTCCGCCATTGCGCCGGCCCCTCTGATGCGGGAAAGTGCTCGCTAACCAATTCACGAGACAGTTAGGGAGGACGAGACATGGCTAAATCCATCGAACATCTGCATTGGCCCGATGCGCCGGATATGTGGATGCCGTACGCGCCGGCGATCAAGGTTTCCGGCGGCTCCATGATCTTTTGCGCAGGCGTCACCGCCGCGCCGGTCTATCACCATCACCCCCACCGGCCGGAAGAGTTTGATTCCATGCCCGACAATATGGAGGGCCAGGCCCGCGTTGCGCTGGAGCAGCTTAAGAAAGGCTTGGAAGCCGCCGGCGCGACGTTCGAGGATGTGGTCTCCGCCGAGCGGTTCCTCACCGACATGGAAGAACAGGACGACCTCAACAAAGTCTGGGCGGAGTTCTTCGGCGAGGCCAAACCGGCAACGACCACGGTCCAAGTGGTGCGCCTGGCGACCGATCCCCGCTGCAAAATCGAGATCAATGCCGTCGCCATTGTCGGCGAATAAGGAGACGCCCGATGCCCTCTGTTCTGATCACCGGCGCGAACCGCGGCTTGGGCCTTGAATTCTGCCGTCAATATCTGGCGGACGGCTGGGACGTGCATGCCTGCTGCCGCAACCCGGAAAGCGCTGCGGACCTGATCGCCGCCGGCGCGGAAGGCTCGGGCGCGCTGCATCTCCACCGGATGGATATCGGCGACGAAGCGCAAATCGCCAATGTGGCCGACGAGATCAACGGCACGCCGCTCGACATGCTGATCAACAACGCGGGCATCGCGGATGGCTACGGCCACGGCGTCTATGAGGGCAAGGATGATCTGGACCTGCGCAACTACGATTTCGACTTCTGGGAAGAGATGATGCGCATCAACACCGTCGCGCCCATCAAGGTCATCTCCGCCTTCCTCGATAATATCCGCGCGGGCGAACAGAAAAAGATCGCCAGCCTGTCCTCGGGCCTGGGCTCCATCACCAACCTCGCCTGGGCCGGCAAGTACGGCTATTGCTCCAGCAAGGCCGGGCTCAACATGGCCTGCAAGGGCGTGTCCGAATGGCTGAAGGAAGAAGGCATCG